>JAENZU010000195.1 GCA_016841125.1 Melioribacter sp.
ATTCAAGCACATTTATGTTGTCTGCTTTCTGTTTTGGATTGAACTCAACAAGTTTAGCTGCAGACCGATTGAAATAGAGGAGTTCCCCTTTCCAATTAATAATTAAAATTGCATCCGGAATTTGATTCAGCATTGTTTGAAATTTATCGGGATTTTCGTCTATTTCAGTTTCGTAATTTGAAAAATCAGTATTGTCATTTAATTCAACGTCTTCCGGTTCTTTCGTCAAATTCACCCCCGAAAAATCCTCAACTGTACATACAATTACCTTATCTTCATTTCCGAAATCAACTAACCGGCGATTGGTTTTAATGATAATAATATTGCCTTCCGAATTGACGATTGCTTCTTCATTCAACTCCGGTTTACCTGTTGCCAGCACATTGTTTTCAGAATGTAAAAAAGTTTCTGCTATATTTTTGGGTAATATATCATATTCGGTTTTGCCCATTATATCTTCATAATTGAATCCGACGAGCTTGCAGTATGCATCATTCATAAATGTAAATTCGTGATTCGAATTTTTAATGTAGATAGGTTGTGAAAGTGAAGAGATCACCTGTTTCAAAAGTGAAAGTTCGTATAAATGGATATTATATGAACTGCCTCGTTCGGAAGATGCGGAATTTTGGTTATTTGTTTTATCTGCTTTAGACATCTATACTTTTGAATATCCGATTTAAAATTTCATAAAATATATTTGTTTTCAATGTGTTCATTATCACAATAGATTTTTATTTTATATCAAAGACTAGGCTTTTTTTAATGCTCCACGTTTTTGTAATTAGGCACTGTAAAAGAAAATGTGGTTCCATTTTGAGGCTCACTTACAAAGGATAATTCGCCTCCGTTTTTTTCAACAAACTCTTTTGAGAGAATAAGCCCTAATCCCGTTCCTTTTTCGTTTTTGGTACCAAGCGTCGAATGTTCAAATTCGATGTTAAAAAGTTTTTTCTGATCTTCGGCTGAAATACCTATTCCGTTATCGGAAATTTTTATTTTCAGGTCGTCATTATTTTTTTCTAATGAAATTTTAACCGTTCCGTTGTTTTGTGAAAATTTAATAGCGTTAGAAATTAAATTCCTTATCACGGCAGTAAGCATAAACTTGTCTGCGTAACAATCAAAATCTTCCGGTATATCTTTTTCGATATTAATATTTTTAACCTCGGCGCTTTCACTAAAAAGTAAGACTATATCATCAACCACTTTGTAAAGATTGATTCTTTGTTTTTTTATCTGAATAGCTCCTGTTTGGGTCCTAGCCCAATTGAGCAAATTCTCTAATAAACTAAATGATTTTTTAGAGGTGATATTAATTTCTTTAATATAATCTAATTTTTCATCCTCGGACATTTGATGAAAATTTGATTCAAGAAGATCGCTGAAACCGAGCAAAACGGTAAATGGATTTTTAAGGTCGTGAGCAATTATTGAAAAGAATTTATCCTTAGTATTATTTAATTCATTCAAAGTTTTATTCTGTTCACTTAATTTTTGATTAAGCGTTTCAACCTCTTCTTTCTGATGTAAAATTTCATTTTCTGCTCGGCTTTTAAAGACGAGTTTGCTGTAAAAGACTATCCCGAGTAAAATTAACAATAAAGACAAAACGATAAGAAATATTCTCCAATTACTATCAAGTCGGTTTTGAGCTTGAAGCAGCTCGATTTCCTTTTCTTTTCTATAAGTTTCATATCCCACTTTCAAGTTAGCGAAGAGCTGATTATTACGCGACGCATTGATACTATCCTGAATCGAATAATAATTTTTAAAGTGAATTAAATCGTTTTTATAATCGCCTAAACTTTGATGCGCTATGGAAAGCTGTAAGTGGTCTTCCTTAATAAGCTCCCGGATATTTTCTTCCGATGCGAGTTCCATACTAGCCGAAAAATAATTGATAGATTTTTCCGGATATCCGGCAGCTAAATATGTTAGTCCAATATTTTTAGTGGATTCCGACCTGCCGTACAGATTCCCGGTTTCATTTCTTACAAGCAAAGCCTTAATAAAATAGTCGCGCGATTTTTCGTATTGTTCAAGATTTAAATAGACTTTACCCAGATTGTTATAAGAAATTGCAATACCTTCTTTATCTTTTATTTTAATGCGTATATCCAATGACTGCTGAAAATAATCGAGCGCTTCATCGAAGTTTTGTTGATCAAGCTCAATCAACCCCAAATATCCTAAAACTATACCCTCACTTTTTAAATCATTATTTTGTTCGGCTTGCTGAAAGGTTTTTTCAAAATATTTTTTTGCTTTACCTAATTCATTACTTACCCTGTAAAAAATTCCTAATTGAATGAATGCTTTTTGAATTCCTTCATTATCATTTATTTGTTCAAAAATGGATAGTGCGGTTAAACTATTTTCCAAAGCAATATCATAAAAACCTTGAATGCGGTAAGTACTTCCAATTTTAAGAAATGATTCAGCAGTAAGTTGATTATCACCAATATTTATTGCCTTTTTATTTGCTGCTTTATAGAATTTTAAAGCGTTGTTATATTGTGAGAGTATATCATAAACTACTCCAATATTCAGCAGCGATTTGGATTCGGATTTTTCATCATTCAATAATTTGAATAATGAATCCGCAAGCATAAAATGATTTAGGGCATTTTCATACTGATTTGTTTCATAGTAAGCCTCCCCCAAGTTGAAGTTAGCCTCGGCATTCCCTCTTGTGTATTCGTTTTTTATTGATAAACTAAGTGCTTCATTCGCAAATTTCAGACTTTCGAAAGGTTCATTTTCTAAGTTGGAAACTGAGAGAGAGTTCAATGAATCGATTTGTTCAATTATTGAGTAACTTGCAATATCGGTTTTGGTACTGCTGACATCAATGAAAGCCGATACATTACAGAAGTTGATTAACGATAAGGCTATAATAAGAGAAAGTTTGTTCATTACATTATCTTTCCGGAAAGCATCTGAATTAGAAATTGATTATTCATCACCCTCGATTAAACCTTCCTCGGTGAACGGGGAAAGAAGCAGTTCAAAATGTTCAAGCAATTTATTGATATCATGCTTTATCCATAACTCATCTTTTTCAGTAAGCTCAATGTCTACAACTTTTAAAATTTCATATCTTATCTGAAGAGTTACGATAAAATCATGAATAAACATTTTCGTTTTTCTGGTAACTGTTGTTTTTGAAACATGACCTAAAACATTAGTATAAAAATTTTTGTCTTCATATATAGGGCTGTTTTCAACAATGGATTTAAGCTCGTCTTCCTTTATTTTACCCTCAATATTATAAATGGCTGTGCAGTAAGTCACCATATCCTGCAGACTGCCGCTGATAACTACTTTTTTCTTCATTTAAGAAAGACCTTTAAAAAATAAATTTGAGAAACACTAATCCAAGATATAAAAATAATTACTGAAGGAATATTCCACCGGCTTCAGCTTATTAATAATTTTAATACGGTAATGGTGAGAAGCAGGAAGATTATTAGGAATAGTCCATTGGAATCCGCTTTCACTTCCTGCATTCTCCGCAATTGTTAACCGGTATTCGTCCTTTTTATAGAGCTCAATTTTAACATTTGATATTTCGTGAGATATGTTCCAGGTAATCAATTGTTGGGTTCCTGGCTTCCATAATTCAGAGGCTTCCGGCGAAGTAATATTTATATCAACAGCAACATTTGAAACAATTAAATCGGATCCGCCCCCGCCGGGCGTACTGTTTACTCTGCAGGAAATAAAAATAAATGAAATTAAAACCGTTACAAAAATAATTATTGCTCTCATAGTTTCTTCCCCTTTTAATGCCACCAAATTATTTAATATTTTCTTAAAACCAAGCAGCCTGCCATCATATCGTGCAGGGCTTGTTTTTTTTCTGTTACCCCGGCTAAGATATATCCAATGTTTAAAATTAATCCGGAAATTATCTTCCCAAAATACCTGCCGGTTGCTTTGCCGAACGAAATTCTATTTCCATCCAAATCTGTAACGTAAAGTCCAATTGCCATTTTACCAAGTGTAGCCTGCCGCGATGATGCCTCCATAAGTGCAAAATAAAGCCACTGAATAATGATGCTGAGTATAACCATAATAATAATAAAAGCAATCATTAGGGACACCGCAACAATTTCAACTTCATTATTGTGCTGAATGAAATGCATTGATGAAATGGAATAGCCGTCATCAAAACCATTTTCAAGACCAAATAAACCAACCCCGAATATTAAAAAGAAAGGGAGCATTAGTATAAATTGAACCGCTCCAATAATAAGTGAATCGATGATGTAGGCTAAAAAGCGCCTCCAAAATCCAGCAAATTTAAATTCCGAATATTCCATTCTAATAACCCGCTTAAATAATTTGTAAGATAAAAATTATTATGATTTTATGAAAGTTTTATCTCTTTTAGAATTTCAGCCGAGTGAAGAGAAACCCCGTTGAAGCGACTTAAAATTTCGTAGCCGATATATGATTTCGCCTCATTTTCACCATGCAGCAAAATTACCGTGCCGGGTTTTAACCTTTCTACTATTTCAAGCAGTTCTTCTCTTTTAGAATGTGTATTAAAATAAAATCGTTTAATTTTGCACTCGACCTTGAATTTTTCGCCGTCAAATTCTAAAAGTGCTCCCCGGTTGATTTGTTGGATTTTATGACCGGGAGTTGAAGGGTCCATGTAACCTACAGTAAACAATCCGAACCTTTTTTGTTTTAACCAAAATTTTGCCATCCGATAGGAATAAGTTCCTTTCAGCATCATACCGCTTGAAGCTAAAATAATTGACGGATTTTTCACATATTCATTCGGATCTTTAATTAAGTAATAATCTTTAAATCCGCCATCCTTTAATTCAAAATTTTTATTATTCCGCTTCACTAAATATTTGTTATCATCGTAAATTCTGCACAGCGATTTACCGATACCGCCGTAATAAATATCTGTTTCTGTAAGCTTACTTTTAAGTTTTAATTTATAAAGTAAATGGAGCATTTCCTGAAGCTTGCCTAAAGAAAACATTGGTATTAGTACAGATCCTCCGCTAACAATTATTTTGTTCAAATCCGAAACAAGTTGTTTAGAATTATTTTCCCAATTCCCAATTTTCGCCGAATCGGTGGATCCGTATGTGGATTCCATCAACAAATAATCAACCGGTTTGGCAGGAAGTACCGCACCATTTAAAATACTTTGCTTCCCGAGATTAATATCCCCGGTATAAAATAATCTCTTGCCGGAATAGCAAATCAAAATGCTCGCAGAACCAAGTATGTGTCCAGCATCGTAAAGTGTAATTCTTATTTCATCTTTCCCGATGTGAGTAATTCCTCTAATCGATATCTCATTTTCATATTCAAGCGTAATTATTGATTTGATTAAAAATTCAATTTCATTTTTATCGTAGAGTTCAAAAGATAAATCACCGGATAACTGCTCCTTCAAAATTTGATAAGAATTCTGAAGTGTCTGCGCCGCAATTTCTTGAGTCTGTTTTGTCGAAATGATTTTAACATGCGGGAATTTCTTGATCAAAAAAGGTAACGATCCAATATGATCGTGATGAGCATGAGTAATGATAACATAATCCAGCGGGAGACCCGCGAGCACATCAAATTTGGGAAGAGCTTCTGCCCCAATAAAACGGGGGTGCATTCCGCAATCGAGCAATACACCGGTACCGTCAATATTTAAATAGTAGCTGTTAGCCCCAATGTCATCAGCGCCGCCGATCGGTAAAAATTTAATCATTTGTAAATCGTCTTTTCAATAATACTCATAAGAGTAACGGATATTCAACACCGGGGTTTCCATACCGTCGTGCTTAATTTTATTTATAAGCAATCCTTTCGAATCGTATTCATAAGTTATATACTGCTGCAATGCATCCAACTGGTTGAAGTATCGTTCTTCAACAACGTTTCCATCTTCGCCGTAATTGAACTGCTGAGCAAAACTTTTAGAATTAACTGCAAGCAGTTGCGATTCTTTATCGTAAGCATATCTAACGGTATCTCTAAAGTTAGGAGGAGAATAAGTAACTTCCATCACTTTGTTATCATTTCCGTCATAAAAATATTTAATTTCGGAAGTTAATTTATTCTGCTTATCGTATATTTTTTTTATTCCTAAAAAGTTACCGCTGTAACCGTATTCTGTGCGTCCGTTCAGTATTTCATCTTTATTAAAAGTTCGTTCCTCAAGAAGATAACCTTGGGTATCATACATAAAAATAGTTTTGAATTCTCCCTTTAGCTGGATATCAAATTCAGTACGTTCAAGTTCATTGCCCCATTTATCATATACTGAGCTGCGCTTGTGCATCAATCTGCCGAACCCGTCTTTTGATTCCATAAAAACCAGGTTTCCGTCCGAATCGTAATTGTAAATCCATTCAATATCAATTCCGCCGTTCGACAAATAGCGAGTTTGTTTTATTTTAAATCCGTTGTCATCGTAAAAAATATCTTCAACAAAGTATTCTTTACCCACCTCTCCTTCGTTGGTAAAAAAACCGGAATGAGTTTTCCGTTCTTCGATTTTAAATTCAGCAGCTTTCCCGTACTCTTTCTCATCTTGTGTCGGAATTTCCGTTTTTACAATTTCCACTTTTCCTTCCGGTAGCCCTTCCCTTTTTTCGGTGCAGCCAATTAGAATCATCACAATTACAATGGCAATTAGTATTAAAAAATTTTTCATAACCTATTAAATTTTGTTAAACATTTTAATTTCAAATATAACAATTATGTTTGTTCATTT
>JAENZU010000196.1 GCA_016841125.1 Melioribacter sp.
CCCAATGGAATTGGAGTTTGTAAATTCAAACGGAGATACTGTTCAACTTAAAGATGTTATCGATAAGCCTGTTCTGCTGGCATTGGTCTATTACGAATGCCCAGGTATTTGCAGTCCGTTGTTAACAGAACTGGCTTGGGTGGTCGATAAAGTTGACCTCCAACCAAAAGAAGATTTCAGAGTTGTTACAATTAGTATTGCTCATAGGGAAACGCCTGAGATAGCCGCTAATTGGAAGAAAAATTATTTTGCATCACTTAAGAGACCTTTCCCGCAGGATGCCTGGACATTTTTAGTTGGAGACAGTGTTAATATTAAAGAAGTAGCTGATTCACTCGGGTATTATTTTAAACCGGTCGGTAATGAATATGTTCATCCCGGAGCCCTAGTAACTATTTCACCTAATGGGAAAATTTCCCGTTACTTGTTTGGCACAACTTTCAATCCGTTCGATGTAAAGATGGCTTTGATTGATGCAAAAGCTGGTAGAACAAATCCTACGATAGCTAAAGTGCTGCAATTCTGTTTTAGTTACGACCCGGAGGGGAGAGGATATACTCTTAACATTACCCGGATCATTGGTACAATTATGCTTTTGGGAGTTGGAATTTTCCTAACGATTTTGTTAGTAAAGAAAAAGAAAGATAAACTGAGTAAAGGATAATAATTTATGGCTAACGGTACTGTGGCTCTTGAGGAAAAGTCTTTTTATGAAGAGAGTACGAATAAGTATTCCGGTATCCTTTCATGGCTTCTAACTACCGATCACAAACGGATCGGGCTTTTGTATTTAGTAACGATATGTGCATTCTTTATTGTTGGGGTGATCCTTGGGATACTAATGCGTTTGGAATTGATTGCCCCCGGTCCTACGATAATGGAAGCTCAAACATACAACACATTGTTTACGCTGCACGGTGTAATAATGATCTTTCTTTTTATTATTCCCGGGTTACCCGCTATATTCGGCAACTTTTTTTTACCTCTGCAGATTGGAGCTAAAGATGTTGCTTTCCCCCGCTTAAATTTATTATCGTGGTATATTTATGTTATTGGTGCCATCCTTGTTCTGATTTCTTTATTCTTGCCCGGCGGTCCAATTGATACCGGCTGGACGTTTTACATCCCTTATAGTGTAAGAAGCACTACTAACGTATCCCTTGCAATTTTTGCAGCTTTTGTACTTGGCTTTTCATCAATATTAACCGGGCTAAACTTCATTACCACTGTTCACAGAATGAGAGCACCGGGAATGGGGTGGTTCAGAATGCCATTATTCATTTGGTCAATTTATTCTACTGCATGGATTCAGATAATTGCCACTCCTGTAATTGGGATAACAATTTTACTAGTCATTATGGAACGCGCTTTCGGTGTTGGGATTTTCGATCCTGCACTCGGCGGCGATCCAATATTATATCAGCATCTATTTTGGATTTATTCACACCCCGCAGTTTATATTATGGTTTTGCCCGCAATGGGTGTAGTTTCGGAAATTATTCCAACCTTTGCACGGCGAACGATTTTCGGATATAAGGCTATTGCATTCTCAAGTTTGGCTATTGCATTTGTAGGATATTTGGTTTGGGCTCATCACATGTTTACGAGCGGGATAAGCGATACCGCCCGATGGATATTTTCTTTGCTCACTTTTATAGTAGCTCTGCCAAGCGGGGTTAAAGTTTTCAATTGGGTTGCAACCATGTACAAAGGTTCAATCGATCCTAAACCGCCTTTTCTTTGGGTTATGTCTTTCATTGTCCTTTTTTCCATCGGAGGATTGACAGGCTTGGTTTTAGGTTCACTTGCAACAGATATTCATCTTCACGATACATATTTTGTTGTAGCGCATTTTCATTATGTCATGTTCGGTGGTACCGGCACAATTTTCTTCGGCGCATTGTTTTACTGGTTCCCAAAAATGTTCGGAAAAATGTATAGTATTAAATGGGCAAATATATCTGTAGCTTTATTTTTTATCGCTTTTAACATGCTGTATTTTCCAAAATTTATTATGGGTTATATGGGTATGCCGAGAAGGTATTTTGATTATCTGCCGGAATTTACGAATCTGCAGGTAATTTCTACAGTAGGTTCTTGGCTAATGGGAATTACGATGATCATCATATTTGCCAATTTGATATACAGTGTTAAGAAAGGTAAAAAGTCACCGGAAAATCCTTGGGGAGGAGTAACATTGGAATGGCACACAGCATCACCGCCGCCATTGGAAAACTTTCATGAAATACCTACCGTTACTCACGAACCTTATGATTTCAGCCAACTGGAGGAAATGAAGCATGAATCAAAGTAGTCATGCCCCGGCTGTAGAGCAGCATGCACATCGCGACGATATCGGCGCTAAAATGGGAATGTGGTTATTCCTATTTACTGAATTGCTTCTTTTTGGCGGGATGTTTCTTATGTATGCTTATTATAGATTTCAATATCCTGATCAATTTAAAATTGCCGCAATGGAATTAAGTACCTCGATGGGTACTTTAAATACGATAATCCTTTTAACCAGCAGTCTAACAGTTGCAATTGCAATTACAGCTCTCAGAAAAGGAAATCGATTTCTAGCTCTTCTAAATCTGTTTGTCACAATTGTATTTGCTTTGGCATTTATGGTTAATAAACTCTTTGAGTGGTCTGCTAAAATTTCACACGGTATTTATCCCGGTTCCGAAGATATTCTCAATAAACCAAACGGCGAAATTTTATTTTATGGTTTGTATTACGTTATGACGGGACTGCATGGTTTACACGTGATTATTGGAGTTGTAATACTTTCCTTTATGTTTGTATTTATTTATAAAGGTTCCGTTAATAAAGATAATTTTATGAAATTGGAAAACTCCGGATTATATTGGCACTTGGTGGATTTAATTTGGATTTTCTTATTCCCACTTTTCTATCTAATTCATTGAGGATATAATGAACGAAGATAAACAAAACAAAGAAAATCATGAGCATATTACTCCGTACAGTACTTATGTTTTAGTTTGGCTGGCTTTAATAGCGCTTACTTCTATTACTGTTACTGTATCCGGTATAGATTTCGGTATGGTAGCTCTGGCAATTGCTATGCTTATTGCAGCCGTCAAATCTTCTCTTGTAATAAATATTTTTATGCACATAAAGTTTGATGAACCAATATTCAAAGTTTTTTTAATGGTAAGTCTTTTCACTTTGGTTATTATTTTTGTATTAACATTCTTCGATCTTGTTAATAGGTGAGGTTAAAATGTTTTTAATGTTTTCAAGCCAGTCGGCTTCGAGAACTGCTGAAGCGGTTGATAGCGTAATGATATATATTGTTTCTGTCTCATTACTGCTGCTGCTGGGTATCACAATTACAATGATTTATTTTGTATTCAAGTATCACCGCAAGAAAGGACATAAACCGGTTGATATTCATGGTAATATCTGGCTCGAGATTATTTGGATTGGAATTCCTACAATTCTTGTATTAACAATGTTCTACTACGGTTATATGGGATTTAGAACTATGCGTGATATTCCCGAAAATGCATTTCAAATTAATGTAACGGCAAGAATGTGGCAGTGGCAATTCAATTACGAAAACGGAAAACAAACTGACACATTGTTCGTACCGGTTAAAACTCCGATACTGCTAAAGATGGAATCCGTTGACGTGAACCATTCATTATATATTCCGGCATTCCGTATAAAGGAAGATGTAATTGCAGGAAGGATTAATTATTTATCATTTACAGCCGATCTGACCGGCTCTTACGATATTGCATGTGCAGAATACTGCGGACTTAAACACTCGATGATGTACACTAGAGTAGTTGTAATGCCGGATGAAAAATTTACTGAATGGTATGAATCGGAGAAAACCGAACCGGATACTAATATTACTGCTGTTTCTCAGGAAAGCCAATCACTCCTTTTTGAAAAAGGTTGCACTACATGTCATTCTTTGGATGGATCAAAGAAAATTGCACCTTCGTTCAAAGGGTTAATGGGTAATGAAAGAATAGTATTGCGAAATGGTTCTGAAATGCATATTAGAGTTGATGAGGAATATCTTCGCCGATCTATTATGGAGCCTAACGCCGAAACCGTAAAAGGGTATACTGCCGGACTCATGCCGATTCAAAAATATAATTTGAATGATAATGAATTAAATAAAATTATTTCTGCCATCAATAGTTTGAATTAAAATTAGAAAATTGAATTCCTTAATTAAAATATTGTCTGATTTGGGTAAGTTTAAAATTACCTTTTTCGTTGCGTTTTCTACTGCTATTGGATTTATCCTTTTCAATCAAGGATTCAGCCTAGAAGTTATTTATCCTTCACTGGGAGTTTTTCTTCTCGACAGCGGTTCTTCTGCTTTGAATCATGTTCAGGAAAGAAAGACCGATGCGTTAATGGATAGAACTAAAGGAAGACCTCTTCCCTCGGGAGCTGTTACTCTGCAATTTGCATTGATTTATGCAATACTGCTGATTGTTTCCGGCTCCTTTCTTTTATTACAATTTGCAAACTTAGCCTCATTCGTTTTGGGGATGATAGCTCTGGTTTGGTACAATCTAATTTATACCCCCCTTAAAAAGAAATATGTTTTAGCTGTTGTACCGGGATCAATAATTGGAGCAATTCCGCCGTTAATTGGCTGGGTTTCTGCGGGTGGAGATCCATTTGCAACTCAAGCGTTGGCACTTGCATTATTTTTCTTCATTTGGCAGATACCTCACTTTTGGCTGCTGCTGATGCTATTCGGTAAGGATTATGAAAAGGCAGGATTCCCGACACTAACAAATGTCTTTGATTCTGCACAGCTTTCACGTATAACATTTATTTGGATTGCTGCTCTTTCTGCAAGCTGTCTTTTAATTCCAGCATTTGATATCGCATCGAATTTATTTACCATTCTCCTCCTTTTGGCGTTAGGCATTTGGCTTGTTTGGGATTCAAAGGGAATCTTGAACGAGGCGCTCGAACGAATTGTATTCCGCAGAGCATTTTTGAAAATTAATTTATATGTATTGGCAGTAGTATTTCTATTAACCATAGATAAACTGATACTGTAATATTTCTAAGGGATTAATTGTAATGGATTTTTTAGATAACATTGTACTGCCTCAATCATCCGAACACATGGTGCTTTTGAGGTACCTTTTGGGTCTTACATCTGTGCTGCTCATTCCATATTTAAGTGCTCTCTTTGGTATGCTGGGGTATTCTCTTTTCTACGGAAGAAAAGGGAAAAAAGATGAGAATCCTGTCTATTTACGATTTGCAAAAGAATTGGTCAGTATTATTACGCTAAACAAAAGTATGGCGGTTGCCCTTGGGGTTGTTCCTTTTGTAAGTGCTATTTTCTGTTATGCACAACTACTGCATTTGTCCGATGCACAAAGCGTTATCGGATATCTAACAGCATCTTTTATTTTCTTTATCATCAGTTTATTGATGATTTATTCCTACAGACATTCATTGCATATCAAGGATTTATTTGCTGCAGTTTCTGACGGAAATCAATTAGATGAATACACAAAAAATGAAGTAAGGGAGTATAAAAATAAAGCAAACGTAATTACAGGTAAAGCAGGAATTTGGGGTTTTATATTTTTAATTATTTCTACTTATCTATTTATTGCCGCAATTCAATTAGCATCAGATTCTTTTGCTTTAGAGACACAGCCTTCATTTTTCGGCGTTATCTTCTCGCTCAATGCAATTTCATATTATTTATTTTTTACAGCGGTTTCATTTGCGTTAAGTTCGGCTATTATTATTTATTATTATTTTCGACCCTCCACTGAGGAGAAATATCAATCTGCAGATTTTAATAATTATGTGAAGAAAATTTCTCTTCGTAATGGATTGGTCTTTACAATTCTTTTACCAGCATTGATTGTTTTAAATTTGATCTTCAAACCCGGAATTGCACTAACAACAAGTCTCTTCGCTACATTACTTCTATCATTATTTCTAATAATGATAATCAGCAATATGTTTTATACAATGATTAAAGCATCGGAAGTTAAATACGGTTCTTCAATACTTTTGATGTTTGTTATTCTTTTTATTTTTGTGATTGCAAAAGATCAGATGGCATTTTCATCGGCGACGAAATTGCAATTTCAAAAATTAACTCAAAACTATACTGAATATGAAAATAATCTGAAAGCCGAACTGGGAATTGATATTGCGCCGATAAGCGGGGAAGATATTTATAATGGCAGATGCATTGCTTGTCATCAGTTCGATCAAAAATTAGTCGGCCCGCCCTACAAAGAGGTTCTGCCAAAATATGACGGCAAAATGGATCAGCTAATTGACTTCATTTTGAATCCGGTGAAAGTAAATCCGGAATACCCCGCGATGCCTAACCAAGGTCTTAAGCCCAATGAAGCAAAAGCTGTTGCTGAGTATTTAATTCAGACTTACAGAAAATAAAATTCGTTAAAATAATTAAGTTGATTGTAAGCCGCTCTAGTGCGGCTTTTTTATTTAGCTCTTTTCTCTATATGAACTATAAGATTTATTTGACGGAAATCATTATTTTACAAATTGTTGAAAATTAAAAATCCAGTAATATCATGTTAACAGTACTTGAGTCCATACAACTATCCACCGAGTATTTGAGCAGTAAAGGTATTGAATCTGCCCGTACCAATGCAGAATTGCTATTGGCTGAAATATTAGATTGTAAACGTCTCGATCTTTATTTATCATTTGATAGACCTTTG
>JAENZU010000197.1 GCA_016841125.1 Melioribacter sp.
TTTTTCATCATGGTTTTCAATAAAGCGCACCGAGTTATTTTGGAAATCATATTCTGCTAAAAGATGATCACGAACTATTTGTGCGTTTCCCGCTTGAAGGCGGTCGAACATCTCTTTATCATAAGTATAGTCAAATCCGAGCTGCTGCATTTCCCACTCCAAATCCCAATATACTTCTGCGATGAACAAGAAATCACTTCTAATACCTTTAATAATTTCGATTGCGGGTTTCCAGAATTCATCTTTTGGTCTTTTGAGTTCCATTGTTGAGAGAACTCCGCCCCATGTGTTTTTGAAGACATTATTCAGAGAAAGCATAGCCATATCGCAGCGGACGCCATCGCAAATTTTTGTGAGATCGAACAAGGTCTTGATCATAAAATCGCGGGCTTCAGCGCTGAAATAGTTTACCTGAACAGTATCCTGCCATGCAGGGAAAAAGGGATCTCTCCCATGTGCAAAAACGCGGTCTTCATTTTCATCAGGCTTATAAAAGGTATGCGGATCCCGGTAAAAATAATCCATATTGGTTTCTAAAAATATACCAGGCTTCTTTTTGAGGAGCGATGTATCCGCACTGAAATGATTGGGAATAAAATCCAATATTAAGCCTATCCCCCGCATGTTTAATTTTCTTTTGATTGCTAAAAGAGTTTTATCGTCGCAGATTGCCGGATTAATCTCGTAACTGTCTATGGCAAATGGTGACCCAATCACGTCTTTTTCTTCCCAGTCTTTTAATGCCAAACCATATTCATACTTAAGGTCATCATCGAAGCAATACTTTTTAATTGTGCTCTCATTGGTTTTCCAAATGCCCATCAGCCAAATGTAATTAAATCCGAGCGACGCAATCTTATCCCAGTATTCATCGGGAACATCACTCAGTTTTGCTTTTGTGCTTTCGGTATCGAAACGGCGCAGCCACACTCTTGTGTTTATTTGATATAATTTAGGATTTTTAGTCATATAAGTTTAATTTCAATAATTATCATTAAGTGGATCTTCACTATTTAAAAACTCTTTTCGTTCTTCGTTAAGTTCTTTTAATTTTTTAAGGAGCAATAATTGCTGAGACTCATTTTCTGCTTTAGACATCTGCGCATTGGCATCTCTAATTTGCTCATCAAAAAACTGCAGTCTGTATTTTTTTAGTGTATCGTGTGTATAGCGGATCAAGTTTTGATTTCTCCTCTCATCGCTTACATATTCTTCCCATACTTTTTCACTGATTGATTCTTCCTTCATCGTTAAATTCAAAATGAAATTCTTTATATCAGGATCATCAATTTTTTCGATGTATGCCGAGGGACTTACAATATTTTTTTTATATGCATCACAAATAATTTCTGCAATATATCTGAATTTGTCGGTCTTAAAATCTTCCGGCGGAACATTATCTAAAATGTATCCAATCACTGCTTCGTTACCTTCAAAAAGGAGCTTAATAAATTCTTTCTCCAACGAATTTTCTTTTTGATCTTCAACAATCACTTTGTCGATTTTTTCCTGTGTTCGTGCACTCAATGCTCTTGAGCTTCTGAGATCGCGAGAAAAATTTTTATTCAGTTCTTTGCCAAGTTCGGTTTCGATCAGATTTTCTCTAAGGCGAAATTTACGTGCAATATTTTTTATTAGTATTGTTCTTTTAAGTTCATCGTTAACAAGCGCAATTGATTTCACCAGTTCACGGATTGCCTCGGTCTGTTTGGATGCATCGGCAAACCAGCCCATCGCTTCGTAACGGGAAGATTGATAGTCCAGAAAACTTTGAGCCTTCAGCAGCACTTCGTCAAATGCATCTTTCCCGTTTTTATTAATAAATGTATCGGGGTCTTCTCCATTGGGTAGAGATAAAATTTTAATTTCGAAATCGTGCTTCAGTAAAATTTCGATACTTCTCATTGCGGCATTCTGACCCGCAGCATCGGCATCGAATAAGACCACCAAGTTTCTGGTGAAGCGAGAAAGAAGCTGAGCCTGCTCTTCGGTTAAAGCAGTACCGGAGGAGGCAACAACATTTTTAACTCCGAATTGATAAAGGGAAATCAAATCCATATAACCTTCTACCAAAATAGCTTTATCCAATTTCCGTATTTCATCTTTAGCGTGATAAAGACCGTACAGCGAGCGCCTTTTTTGATAGACAGGTGATTCGGGCGAATTAAGATATTTTGCCGTTTCTGTATTTTTTTGAAGGATTCTTCCACCGAAACCGATTACCCTGCCGTTGGTTGAAAAAATTGGGAAAATTATCCGGTCTCTGAATTTATCGTAATATCCCCCGCCGTCTTTTTTATCGATCAGCCCAAGTTTATTCGCCATTTCCAAATCGATATTATTGGCTTTGGCGAGATTCACAAATTCATCCCAGCCCTGCAATGCGTAACCAAGCCCGAATATTTTTTGAGTTGATTGCTTTAAATTCCGCTTACTAAGATATTCAGCGGCAATTTTACCGGCGGAGTTTTTCAATAAATTATCCGAAAAAAATCTCGCCGCGGTTACATTAATTTCATAATAAGTTTCAAGCTCATTCTTGAGTTCGCCCGAAATGGAATCTTCTTTTTGAATTGTAATGCCGACCGACTCCGCTACTTCTTCCACTGCTTCAATAAAGGATATACTTTTGAATTCCATCAAAAATTTAAATGCGTTGCCCCCAACATGACAACCGAAACAATGGAATATCTGTTTGTCTTGACTAACGGTAAAAGAAGGAGTTTTTTCCTGATGGAACGGGCATAGCCCTATAAAATTCTTGCCCCGTTTTTTGAGCTGAACATATCCCGATACTAGATCAACAATATCGGCAGAATTACGTATTTCTTCTATCTTCTCTTCAGGAATTCTCATAATAGAAAATAATCAAAAGGGGATGAATTAAGAAAGTATTATCTATTTAAATTACTATTGACTGACCCGGAGGCGGATTTGATTATTCCGCTTCTGTTTCATTTCCAAATTTTGCAACCTCTTTAATCAGGTATTCAAAATATTCTTTTGAAATTGAAACCTGCCGGTAAATATCAATTATCTGATCTTTTGTGATCTTATTAAAATCCTCTTCTCTTGGAGTAATATTCACGCCGCCTAAATCCACTGAAGCGGGACTAAGCATAATATTTTTCTCCCCTTCTTCAAAATAATAAGAGGGACGATGTTTTTGACGCGGGAAAATAATTACCCGCCATTTAACGTCATCCCAGAAAAACTGAACGTTCATCATCGGTTCTTCTTTATCATCTGAGATTTTCTCGAAAATTTTATAAAAACTTTGGAATATTTCTACAATGTTTTTTTTGCTATTCGATTCAATTGAAATAAAATTGCGCAAATAATTATCTACTGCATAAACAGTAAGATTTTCATTTTGAAGTATTTTCCTTGCGGAATTTTCGATAACCGAAGGGTATTCATCATCGATCGGCATAAAATATTTATTGCCTGCCTGGTAATGCATGTGATCGGGAGCGGAGGCGCCGCATTTTGGTCCGTTATAAAATACTGTATAAAATTTCCCGAGTTCTTTACTCAATTGAAGCGCATCCGAGAGATTTCCGATTATCATCTGGGGCAGATGATCAAGTTTAGGGATTGTAAAATGATGCGGGAATATCGGAAACGGATTACATAAAAGTAAGTATTCGGCTCCGAATAAAAGTCCTTTTTGATCAGCAGGCAGATTTTCCATACATAAAAAACATTTCCTGTTTTTGATGGAATCCTTATCAACTTTTGCAGATGAAGAAATTATTCTGCCGGGATTAAATTGGACTTTAACATTAAACCCGTCAAACTCAAAATTCCGAACCTCAACTTTTTTTAGATCGGAATAATTATTACGTAGCAGCTCCCAGGTTTCAGTCTGCTGTTTAAGCAGACCTTCTGCTTTTTCTGCTAAGGTGTCACCTTTTGCATAATTTTTAATTTCGCTTTCTTCAATCAAAATATCATTTATTAAACTCATGCGTTTTTTCTTTGTCTGGCTAAAAATTCGTAGGTTCTAATTTTATCTTTGTAATAATTATTATTATTTAATTTAATCACATCAAGTTCCGCATCGGAGTTACCCTCCCATCTACGGCACATATAAATCGGTTCATAAATTCTGCCTATTTGATAATCGCGCGAAATTGCAAGCCCGAGTGCGTAATCCTCACCGTAGCTAACATTCGGTATTTTAATCTTCCTCAGAAGCGGTGTGTAAAATGCTCTTGGTGCGCCGAGACCATTTATTCGCAATGCGTTGTTTCTTCCGTTTTCCGGCGTCCATTCGCGGTGATCAATAATTCCCGGCGGTATTTCTTCTAATTTAAAGTTGGTCATTTTGTAAGTGCCGATAACCATTCCGCATTTTGTTTCTTTGAAACTATCGTAAATTTTTTGTAATGTATTCTCATCGGAATAAATATCATCACTATCCAATTGGGCTGAAAATTTACCGCATTTAGGATGATGAGCCGCTTCATTCCAGCAGCCGCCAATTTGAAGATCTTTTCGTTCAGGTATTAAATGAATCACTCTTTCATCTTTTTCAGCAAAAGATTTTATGATATCAGTTGTACCGTCGTTAGAGTAATTATCAACTATGAATAAATTGAATTTGAAATTGGTTTTCTGCATTAATACCGATTCAACAGCATCGGCAATAGTTTTAGCCCTGTTTTTAACGGGAATTATTACCGAAGCCTCAAATTCGAAATCCAATTCGTTAAAATCCACTTCTTTAAATTCCGGTTTTAAATATGCGCCGGTATTCTTTAAATGTTCTGTAACCGCCGTCTCCATTTCAATTTGAACTTCGCGGTTTTTCGGATCAACATAATCAAACAATTTTTCGCCCGATTTTCTGGCATCGGTTTCCTCAGCTATATAAATATATTCTCCAATTCTAACCAGCGGATAATTTTGTGATGCCCGTAATCTCAGATCATATAAACCTGCGAATTTATAGTCTTTATCATTAGATTCCGCGGCAAATTTAACTGCTTTGCTGCTGAACAGTAATACAAATCCGAAATTAAAATCATCTCTAAGGCTGCCTGCCTGATAATCAATAACCGGGTGGTTTTGCCTAACACCTTCCTTAACTTCGTAATAATCCGAATAAACCATTCCGGCTCCTGTATCTTCGGCAACATTGTAAAACCGCTCAATAGCAAACTGCCCGAAGTTTATTTCTCTTTCCTGTGTAATAATCAAAACATATTCGGTTTTTGTTTTATCGGCAATTTCTTTGATGGTCTGAGAACCAAATAATTGGGGTACTTTTACAATTTCTGTTCCGTCAATTGAATTTGCGGTCTCGTCAGTTGTGATTAAATAAACTTTGTCAACCAATTCATTATTCAGTAATTGTTCAATAGTTTTTACGTTCATCTCCTGGGTTTGATAAGGCACAAAAGCCGTAATTTTCTTCGTCATTTACTTATCCTAGTTTTTATAAATTTAAATTGAAAGATAAGACTTTTTGAAATCTTTTGTAAAATTAAAGAACAAATCAATTTGAAATTAAACGATTTACCTTCCGAACTTCAGTTTTACTACCTCCCCTAATATTTGCAACGTATTAATTTTTAATTGATAATATTCAATAAATAGGATATAATATTAACTTAGTTTTAATTATTCATTGATGTAATGTGAGTCCGGCTATTAATAATTAGGAATTTTTATGGATAAAGACCAGATTTCTTCACTTAAGGAAAACGTACCCAAAATATATCTTGAAGATCTTTTTGGTCCGCTGAAACAAAGCATTGATTCTCAAATTGATTTTCAAAATCAAATTAATTCCTTATATACAAAATGGAAAGAAGAAACAGCAGAGCCTTCTAATACCCGGAATAAAAAAAGCGAAATCACCAAAAACTATCACAATTCACTATTAGAAATCTTAACCGAAGATCAGTTTATAATTTCAAGATTCGATCTCAAAGCAGATTTTCCAAAATTCTACTCAAACCTACTCGATTATTTGAATTCAGTTGAATTTGAAAAAATTGAGGATCAAAACGATAATAATTTTACCTGCAGTAAAAGTTCCGGCACCATTAGATGCATATTGGTGAAAATTAAAAAGATCATTTTCAACAGGCACAAAAATTTAATTGCCGCTCAGAATTATTTCAGAAAAATATTTAAAAAGGAATTAAATCCGGCACCAGTTTGGAGACGAAGTATTCCTTTCAGAAGGTTATCAAATTATTATTTCGGGCAGAAAATTTTAATTGAACTGCTCCCTATTTTAGATGAATTCGGCGGAATTACAAAAGAGAGTTACTTAAATTTTTATTCTTTCCTCAGGAAAACTGACGAATCGTTTTTCGATGAGTTGACTTCGCAAGAAAACGAAAATGGGGAAATTCAAGAATACGAAAATGAGACCATAAATTTTAATAATAGGCTGGTTGAATTCTCTGAATCACTCGATTCAAAATTCAACGCTATTTTCTCAGCCAATTTCCAGGCATTTGAAAAAGATTATTCACGCGTCGGCACTGTTGAACTCCCCAAATCTAAATACGCTTTCTCCTTTTTGGAAAAAACCGAAGAGGATTTTAATAACCGGTATAAATCTAAAAGAATGAGATGGGCAAACTACGGCCGGGCGGTTTACGAAATTTGGAAATTATACGAAGAACTGGCGCTTATCACTTATACAATCATTAACCAATTTCATTCTAAAAGTGAAGCGCTGAAAAGTAACGTAAATCA
>JAENZU010000198.1 GCA_016841125.1 Melioribacter sp.
CATTATCTAAGAAAATAATAAATGAAGATTTCGAAAAAACGAACTCCTCTTCAATTTGCTTGGGTAAGAGTCTTGTATTAATTGGAACCGGAACAGCACCGAGTTTCCAGACTGCGGTTAGTGCAATTACGTAATGGGCAGAGTTACTTCCGATCAAAAAAACCCTGTGATCTTTTCGAATTCCGCATCTCCCAAAATATGCCGCAGCTTTAAGACTACTTTGATTTAACTCATCAAAGGTGAAATATTTGTTCACCGTTTGCAAAGCAATTTTGTCCGGATTTTCATCCGCCCGATGCTGAAGCCAGTCATATTTGTTTTTATAAACTCTCATCACAAAATTTTTAAATCTGATTGATCTAAAAAATATTTATCCATATTGAAATTTATGTATCCATTTTGGATCGGAAACTTATCGACAGCCGTTTCATTTGTTAAATAACGGGCTGTGTCCAATCCGTTAGCAATATCAGTCCCATTTAAAGTGGAACATAAAACAGTGTGAGCTCTTCCGACAGCCGATTCGAAAGCCGAAGAGATCACAACGTTTTTATTATTGACAAGTGCGGAGTTGATTATTTCTTTCGCAGCAAAGTATCCCCCAATGAACATCGGCTTTATTACCAAGTTTTGGATGCTCGAATTAATTATTAATTCTTCGGCATCAGCCTGGTTTTTTAATGACTCATCCGCCGCAATTGGAATCAGGTTCATCTCTGCTAACTCGGAAAGTTCATCAATCGCCAATACAGGCTGCTCCAAAAATTCAACATTAAGATCAGTTAGTTCATTCATTACCATAACAGTCTGCTCAAAACTCCAGCCGCCGTTTGCATCGAGTCTTATCTTTATCTTTTTCCCGAATATTTTTGAGATCTCTTTTATTTTCCCTAGCTCATCTCTAATTGATCCGACAGCAACTTTAAACTTTATAGTGTCAAAACCATTTGCCACTAATTTTTCAATACTACCTAATGTAGAAAAAATATTCGCTACCGAGCTAACTTTTATTTTTAGCAAATCATTATAAGAGAAGTCTTGCGCGAAGGAATTATTACGAATACGGCACAAATTAAACAGCGCCTGTTCCAGTCCAAACCTAACCGTGGGCAGAAGATTTAATTTATTAAGTATATCCTCTATTGAGTTGAGGTTATCATTTCCCAATTCAATAGTTGAATTGTTTATATTTTTTAATTGAGATTCGGCATCAGAAAGATTTTCTGTCCCGAACCATGGCATTGGGGCACATTCACCAATTCCGGTATTCCCGTATTCGTCTTTTACTTTTATTATCAGAATTTTTCGATCGGTATGAGTTTGGTGCGATGTTTTAAGAGGAGTTCTGAATTTTAGAGTGTGGGGAGCAATTTCAATTTGTTTGATTTTCATATCAAAATGCCGACAGCAAATAACACTCCGTAAAGAAGGGAAAGTTTTGCGGTAAGTTCTAATGTTTTATTTAATTCGGTACCGTTAAGCGTGTAGATCATTTTTATCAGTTTAATTGAAAGGGGAAGCGATAGTAGCGGAAGAAATAAATAGTAACTTTGTTTATATGTGAAGTAAACCACGAAGGGTACTGCAAAAGACAAAATCGAAAACATCACGTACTGCAGTCTTGTAAATTTACGACCGAATTTAACTGCGAGTGTGAGTTTCCCGCTGTATTCATCCTCTTCAATATCCCGGTAATTATTGACTACTAAAATATTAGTGATGAGAGCACCAACTGGTACTGAAGCCCAAAAGGCAAGTACGCTTACTTCACCTGCTTGTACAAAATAGCTGCCGACTGTACCGACAAATCCGAAAAAGATAAACACAAATATATCGCCTAAGCCATTGTAGGCAAGGGGATAAGGACCTGCAGTGTATGCGATGCCGGCAATAATTGAGAGTATACCGATCAGCAGAACGATCAATCCGGCTTGATAAACAAGATATAAACCCAAAAGAAAGGTGAGCGTAAAAGTTAACACGATACCAAATTTCATTTCTTGTACGGAAATTAAACCTGAGGCGAGAGCACGCTGCGGACCTGTTCTTTTATCAGTATCTTTGCCTGATAAGTAATCATACAAATCATTCACGAAATTTGTGCCTACTTGTATCAGCATTGCGCATATAAGAGCAATAATAGCAGCTAATGGCTGGAATGTGCTGTCATGTATTGCTATCGAAGTTCCCATCAGAACCGGAACAACGGCGGCTGGTAATGTTTTAGGCCGGCTCGCAAGAAACCATGCTTCAGTTTTTGTAATTTTTTCAACCGATGAATTAATCATAAACTTTACGGCACTCTCGGAAATTTTGAAAAATCGGGTTTGCGCTTTTCGTTGTAAGCATTTTTACCTTCCTGCGCTTCATCACTCATGTAATAGAGTAATGTGGCATTCCCGGCAAGTTCCTGTATTCCGGCTTGACCGTCAAGCTCGGCGTTGAATGCGGACTTCAGCAGTCTGATCGCAAGCGGACTTTTTTCCAATATCTCTTTTGCCCATTGAACACCTTCATCTTCTAATTTATCAACCGGAACAACTTTATTTACTAATCCCATTTTCTCCGCTTCTTCAGCATTGTATTGCCGGCAGAGAAACCAAATTTCGCGCGCTTTTTTTTGTCCAACAATTCTTGCCAAATAACTTGAACCGAAACCGCCGTCAAAGCTGCCGACTTTAGGTCCTGTCTGCCCGAACACTGCATTATCAGCGGCGATTGTTAAATCGCAAACAACATGAAGTACGTGTCCGCCGCCTATTGCATATCCGGCAACCAGAGCAATTACGGGTTTAGGCATGCTTCTAATTTGTTTTTGCACATCCAAAATATTGAGGCGCGGAACACCGTCTTTGCCTACATATCCCTTATCGCCCCTAATTTTCTGGTCGCCGCCGGAGCAGAAAGCATATTTACCGTCTTTCGCGGGGCCTGCGCCGGTCAACAATACTACGCCGATTTCAGAGTCTTCCCTGCATATGTTGAATGCCTCAAACATTTCTAAAACGGTTTCGGGTCTGAATGCGTTTCTTTTTTCCGGTCGATTGATTGTTATCCGCGCGATACCTTCATATTTCTCAAAAATTATATCATGATAGTCTTTAACTTTTTGCCAATTGTATTTCATCTCAAATCCGTTTTTATTCTTTAAACAAAATTTTATGCTTTTAGAGTTCTTAAAAATGAGGTTAATAAAATAATAAATTCTTCCGGTTTTTCTAAATGAGTATTGTGTCCCGCGCCTTCAATTATTGAAAGTTCGGAATTGGGAAGAATTGAATTCATTTTAAAATTTAAATCGCAGAATTTAGTATCCAAACTGCCGGTAACCAGATGTACAGGAAAATTAAATTCCTTCAGCCTACTCCAAACAGAGGGCATCTTGCCCTGGCTGAATTCTGTTAAAGAATTTATTAATCCTTCTGCGGAATTTTGTTTCCGTTTTAGAATTTCCGATTTGAGTTTTTCATCCGGCAAATTTTTAAGACTTTCAAAAAGCGGAATACCGAACCAGTAATCAATAAAATTATCAATCCCCTCGGTTTCAATTTTTTCAGCTAACTTAAGATCATTTAAATAACGTTCATTTCTAAGATCAACCGATTCAATTCCTGCAGTTGAACTTTCCAAAAAAAGCCCTTTTACTTTGTGCGGATAATTAATCGCGAACGACATTGCTAATCTTCCGCCCATTGAATAACCGACAAATACTGAATCGTCAATTGACTCTGATTTCAGAATTTCCAATATCTGTCTGCACATCGCCTCGGTTGTAAATGAAGATTTATCCGCAAATTCTACAGATTGTCCGTGTCCCGGCAGATCGATGAAAATTAAATTATAACCGGGGTTAAAATTCTCCGCTAGAAAAAACCAGTCGCTTGTATCACCTGTGAAACCATGCAGAAATATTAAGGTGTCTTTGTTCGGATCAATTTTATCCCAAGTATAGTAATGAATATTTATGCCGGAAGTTTTAAGTAAGTGCGATTCCATTTAAATGAGTATCTTCTCGATTTCTTTGGCGACGGTCTCTTTGTATTTTATTCTGATTTTATCGGAGCCGGTTTTACCGGTTTTAAATTCGGTGATGTTCAAACCCCCTTTCGTATTGAATTTTTTGAGCAACGAGGCAAAATCTTTCCAATTTCCTGCTTCCTTAAAGTAAGCGCCGTAAGTCTTTGCGATATTGGAAAAGTCTATTGTCTGGGGTGTTTTAAAATATGTTTCGAATATTTTTTTCTCATTCGATACCGGAAGCATTTTAAATATTGCGCCGCCATTGTTGTTTATCAAAATAATGTTGAGCGGAATTTTATAATTTGCTGCTGTCAGTAATCCGTTTGTGTCGTGAAGAAATGCGAGATCACCGATCAATAAATAGGTTGGTTTACCGCTCGATTTCGAAATTCCAAGTGATGTAGAAATAATTCCGTCAATACCGCTGGCTCCGCGGTTGGTGAAAACGTGTAATTGTTTTTTGCAGCAGCCCGAGAAAATATCAAAATCACGAATCGGCAGACTATTGGAAATCATAACATTACTCTCAGCCGGGATGCGATTCAGCAGCTCGGTTATTATTTTTCCTTCAAAAAGATTCGATTGATTTTTCATTAGTGCAGTCTTAACACTTTCTGCTTTCTCTTCCGCTATAATCCATTTATTCAGCCAAGCATTTTGTTTATCCCCGGTAATACTTAATGATTGTAAAAAATTACCATAATCTGATTCAACTAATTCGTCCGCACTATTTGAAGGGTCTTTCCAATCACCAAATTTATTAACCAATATTTTTTTTGCTTTGCTTTCCTTAAAATATTCCAGTAAAACATTTGAAGTCGGTGCATTCCCGAATTGTACTATTACCTCGGGCTGAAATTCGGATCGGAGTTTGGATGATGATAAAAAGGCAGAAGCATTTGAAATGAGATTATTATTTCGGGAACCGAATCTCAGATTTGATGCACCGTCTGCTATGACCGGTATTGAATTTTGAATTGAAATATCTGTAAGTCTTTTAGTAAAGTCTTCATTGTAATTATCCCAGCCGCACATAAATAATATTCGATTTGAATTTAGTTCTATCGGCTTGGATTTCTTTTGTTGCTCGGCATTAATTGTTTTCCGGTACGAGGTTAATGGAGCAGATATTTTCGCATTTTTTGTCAATGGTTCGAGTGGCTTTTCAAATGGAAAATTTAAATGCACAGGTCCGGGATTTACATTCATTGAAATGTTCAAAGCTTCTTCCGTAACCTGACGCAATTTTTCAATTGATAAAATCTCTGTTGACGGTAATCCTAGATCCGCAAAAAATCTAATATGATTTGCGTAAATATTATTTTGGTTAATTGTTTGGTTAGCGCCTCTTCCAATCAAGTATTCCGGTCGATCCGCAGTGCAAACTATCAATGGAATTCTTTGCTGGTATGCTTCAATCACTGCCGGGTATAGTTCTGCTACCGCGGTACCGGAAGTCGTGACCAACACAACAGGTTTGCCGGAGGCTTTTGCAATACCGAGCGCAAAAAAACCGGAGCTTCGTTCATCAATTATTATATGCTTTTTGAATTTTTTGTTGAGTGCGAAAACTGCCGTTAACGGTGTGCTGCGCGAACCGGGCGAAATACAGATTTCTCTAATCCCGTGTGCTGATATTATTTCGGCAAATTGATCTGCCCAAAAATTATTAAGATTTACAAATTTTTTCATTTTCGAAAAGGGAAAGAATAGGAGTTAATTTTAGATTCGATTCTTCCAATTCTGATTGAGGGTCGGAACCTTCGACGATACCACAGCCCGCAAATGCATGCAGCATTTTATTTTTAAGTAATGCTGATCGCAGTGCTACAACAAAATCAGCGTGATCATCGAAGTTGAACCAGCCTATAAAACCGGAGTAAAGTCCTCTGTCGAATGGTTCAATATCCAAAATTGATTTGAACGAAATGTCCCTCGGGTCGCCGCATACAGCCGGTGTAGGGTGCAGCAAATACAATAAATCGAATAGAGAATTACTGTTCTGCAGATTTGCTGTAATTTTTGTCCATAAATGCTGAATGTTGGAAAGTATCCTTACGTCGGGCTCTTCATTAAAATGAATTTCATCACTCACTTTTTTTAACGAGTCAATTATGAAATCAACCACAAGCTTATGCTCGAATAAATCTTTTTTACTGCTCTTTAATTTCTGAGCTAAATAATCATCATCAATCTTTGAATCACCGCGGGTTATTGATCCTGCGAGAGCATCAACTTCAATTTTGCCGTTTGCTAATCTGAGAAGCTTTTCAGGCGAGGCTCCGAAAAATTTTGAATCTCCGTTTGTGAAAGAGAAAATTGTGCAATAGGGGTAGTTATTTTCAAGTGAGGATAGAAAAATGTTGAAATTTAATTTCTGCTGAAGATTTAAAATTACCTGGCGGCTCAGCACAACTTTATTGTATTTGCTTTCGGCTATTTTCTCAGAAAGGTATTCAACCTTGCTTTTCCAAAGTTCATCGGATTCGAATAATTTAATCTCACTATCTGAAAATTTTTGCTTTTCTCCATTTGTGTTTTCGGCAGATCCAAGAATTTCATGAAGTTCATTTAATATTGAATCTTTTTTTTCATCATTATAAAAATTTATATTTATAATGGTTTCTTCTTTGCTCCGGATAAAATAAAACCTTGGAATAAGCCACTCGAGATTTTTATAGCCATTCCACAATTT
>JAENZU010000199.1 GCA_016841125.1 Melioribacter sp.
AGAGCAAAGAAAGAAGAATAGAATTATTCAAGAATTTAAAAGGCTGTCCTTAATTCGGCAGCCTTTTTTTTATTTAGGACTGGAATATGAACGTAGAAAAAATTCGCAATCTCTTTCCGCATATTGAAAAGGGCATCATATATTTTAACCATGCGTCAATAGGACCTTTAACTAAATTGGTTATTGAAACGGTCAATGATTATTTAATTGAGCGCAGCTTAACAAATATTAAAAATTACAATACGTTTCTCGAGCTCCATAAATCCACCAAACTCTTACTGGCTGAATTATTCAACGCAGATTCAGAAAGATTTGCCTGGGTTGAAAATATTGCAAACGGGATTAATGTTTTAGCGCAGGGAATCAGCTTGGAAGCAGGAGACGAAATAATTCTATGCGATATTGAATTTCCCTCAAATGTATATCCTTTTTTAAATTTAACACGAAAAGGTGTTGAAGTAAAATTTGTTCGTTCAAAAAACGGCATTATTGATGAAACTGAAATTGAAGCGGCAGTTACTTCAAAAACAAAATTGATTTCGATTAGCGCAGTTCAATTCACTTCAGGATATCGGGCTGATCTCGAATACATAGGAAAAATCTGCAAAGATAAAAATATAATATTTTGCGTTGATTCAATTCAAGGAGCCGGTGTAGTCGAAATTGATATTCCCAAAATGAATATTGATTTTCTTGCGGGCAGCGGACAAAAATGGCTGATGGGTTTACAGGGTTTGGGATTTATTTATGTTAGTAAAAATCTGCAGAACATTATTGAACAATCATATATGGGCTGGAACTCGGTGGAAAGTGCATGGGAGTTATTAAATTATGATACAAAGCTGAAAGAGAATGCCGACCGCTATCAAACGGGGACCGTTAATGTTTTAGGTATTGCAGTACTTAATACAAATTTGAAAATGTTCAGAGAAATAGGATTCGAAAATATTAGAAAAAGAATTTTGGCGAATACCCAAACATTGATAAGCAGACTTGTTGACGAGGGTTATGATCCGGTGCTGAAAAGTGTTCATCCAAAAAAAATGTCGGGTATCGTTACCGTCAGTTTACCCAATGTTGATAGGGTTGTGAAAGAGATGGCTGAAAGAAATATTTTTGCGGAAGCTAGAGAGAACAAACTGCGTATTTCACCTCATTTTTATAATACCGAAGCAGAGATGGAAAAGTTTATTGAGGTATTGAAGCAAGTTACTAAAACTAATTAATAGAAAAATCGAAGTACCATCTAATTGCTACAATTATCAGCAGCAGGACACCTTCTGTTTTAGATACTTTATATCCTGTCCGCATAAATACAACAAAAAGCAGAATAGCCGCAAATAGAACGATAATACTAGTATAAGCATTTGGATCGATGGGTAATGGTCTAATTATTCCGGCTAGTCCAAGCACACCATACAAATTAAAAATATCGCTGCCGATTAAATTTCCCGCGGATATTCCAACTTTGCCTTTTGTAAGTGCCACAATAGATGTAGCCATTTCAGGAGCGGAAGTTCCTGCTGCCACAATCGTAACTCCGATAGTCCATTCAGAAATTCCTACTATTCTTGCAATATCCGAGGCGGATTTCACAAAATACTCACCTGCTATTACAATAACCGCTACTCCAAAAATCAATTGAGGGATATAGTACCACTTAAATATGCGGTCGGCTTCTACAATTTCTTCCGGCTTTTCTTTAGCAAGAATTAGTACAATGATATACACAATTAAGGAACCAAAAAGAACAATACCCTCCCAGCGGTCTAAAACATTATCGCGTAAGAAAAACAGAAGCATTAAGCTTGATAAAATTAAAACACTGCCGTCTCTGTAGACTATTTTCGAATTTGTTGTGACAGTTCCGAATAATGCCAGCAAGCCCATAATAAAATATAAATTGAAAATATTCGACCCGATTACGTTTCCTACCGAGATGCTGGATTTATCAATCATTGCTGCGGTAATTGTAACGGAAAATTCCGGTGCCGAAGTAGCGATTGCAACAACAGTAAGTCCGATAACTAAATCCGACAGACCCAGCCGTTTGGCGATTCTCGATGCCGAATCAACAACCCAAACTGCACCTCCCCACAAGCCGAGAATACAGACAATGAGAACAATGGCATTAAGAAAAATTTCCAATATTTATTTCCGGTTGTATTTGAATTGAAAATAATTAAACAGACCCCTTTGACGGGGCCGTTTTTTATAGACCTGTTAATCTTCCGGGTTGTAAGTCATTTCAACTTTGATGTGAAAATCAGCACCGCTGAATAGTGTGTATTTAACATCGGAAATGGTTGCTTTGTAATCTTCGCCTACAAGATCACTTACAACTTTTGCGATACCGTTTTCCAATGCTTCAATACTTACGCCTTTGAGCTTGTTTTTTAAAAGTCTATCTACATCTAAAGCTCTTTCCTTTTCTGCCATTTTAGTATCTCCTTAAAAATTAGTTACGCGAGATTAGACGATGCAGCTAATTTATTGTTCATATCAATTTTTCAATTTAACTAAAAATAGTATGTGCTTCAATTATCAACTTCTAATCAAATTTAATAGTTCTTCCGTTTTCTCATTCATTAAAGCTTGATCTCCCTTTGCTTCAACATTTAACCTGATCAGAGGTTCAGTATTACTCATTCTAACGTTAAAACGCCAGTGATCGTATTCAACACTGACACCATCTTCGTAATCAATTTTTCCGTCAGAATACTTCTTTTTGATTTCTTCAAGTTTAGCTGCGGGATTTTCAAGTGTTGTATTTATTTCGCCCGAGCAAGGGAATTCCTTCACCATTTCTTTGACTAATACAGATAAAGTTTTAT
Source organism: Melioribacter sp. (assembly GCA_016841125.1). Lineage (GTDB taxonomy): Bacteria > Bacteroidota > Ignavibacteria > Ignavibacteriales > Melioribacteraceae > JAENZU01. The sequence continues at coordinate 2,835 of JAENZU010000199.1, forward strand.
TCTCGTCCGACATTAACTGAAGTATCAAAACAAAAGGTATCAATCCGCTGTCGGAATAATAATTATCTCTAAAGTAATGATGCGCAGACATTTCGCCTCCGTAAACGGAGTTAACTTCTCTCATTTTCTGCTTTATGTATGCATGTCCGGATTTAGATTGAATAGCCTCTCCGCCTGCTTCCTTCACAACTTTAAGTGTATTCCAAACAAGCCGCGGATCGTGTACTACTCTTCCGCCCGGTTCATTTTTCAATATTGATTTTGCGAGCAGCCCCACGATATAGTACCCTTCAATAAATTCTCCATTTTCATCAAAGAAGAAACATCGGTCGTAATCGCCGTCCCACGCTACACCGAGATCGGCTTTGTTTTTTAATATTGCATCAATTGACGGTTTTCTGTTTTCTGGGAGCAGAGGATTCGGCACGCCGTTTGGGAAATTTGAGTCCGGCTCATGGAATAACTTTATCATTTCTATCGGAAGATATTTTTCGAGTGCGTCCAGCGTGGGACCAACACAACCGTTTCCGGCGTTAACCACAACTTTAAATGGTTTAATTTTATCTTTATCATAAAAAGTTCTTACTTTATCTATAAATTCTTTCATCACTTCAAGACTTTTTACAGTACCTTTAGTATCACTAATCTCACCGAGGTCATCTTCTAGTATCATACTTTCAATTACATTTAAACCGGACTCATAGCCCATCGGAACGGAACCCTTTTTTACAAACTTCAAACCATTGTATTCCGGCGGGTTGTGGCTTGCCGTTATCATCACTCCGCCGTCTGCATCAACAAAAGGAGTAGTGAAGTAGATCATTTCAGTTCCGCAAAGTCCAAGATCTATTACATCTGTTCCCGCGTCCGTTAAACCTTTTGCAAGTGCTTCGGAAATTTCGATAGATGATTTTCTAACATCGCGACCGATAACCACACTTTTACAATTTAGATATTTTGAAAATGCTCTGCCTACTTTGTAAGCTAATTCAGCATTTAATTCCGAAGGTACTTTTCCTCTAATATCGTATGCTTTAAAAGAAGCAATCTTTGTCATGTTAATTCCTCAATATTTATTTAATAATAATCACAGATTCAAAATCAAAATATGAAGATAATTGATGAAAAAAATAATAACAATTTTTAGAGACAAATTATTATACAAAAAGGATTTTTTTTTGCATATCATATTTATATTAATCAGACTAGTTTTCGGTTCAATAATCAAAGGGAGGTTACTATAGAAGCCAAGTCTACCATTAAAAAATTTGTTCGATGTAATAATTCCAAATGCGGTTCAATCTTTTTATTGGATCCCCGGGAAATTTTGGGAGAAATCGGTTTGTTGTGCCCCAAGTGTCAATTAAAAATTGACAGTCATCACATCGTTCAATGCACGTCCTGCCAATCAATCATTAATTTTATGCCTGCCGAACCAAGCGAAGAGACCGTTGTTTTTTATGTTAAAAAATGCTCTCACTGTGACGGAACCGCAGAGGACGAATGGGTAATGACTCCCTGTTATTATCCCGACGCATTTGTATAATGCATTTTATTTAATACTTTTTTGAAGGCACAATCTTTTTCGGGTTGTGCCCTTTTTTATTAAATTTCCAATCTAAAATTTTGTTAATTCTATTTTGCTCAAATTACTTGCGGTGGTTACAATGCTACTAAAAAAATTGTCTTGTATTTCAGCTCTACTACTCACTTTCATTTTAATCTCCTGTTCAAATTCAACCAGTGTTGTCAACAATAATCATTCATGGTATAATTTAGATACTGTTAGGGCTCAGCGATTCGACACGGGCAGAATGTGGACGTTCGAGGATGCACCACTCGATTATTTTGAAGCCGCTTATAATTTTAGACCGACAGAAGACTGGCTGGATCACACTAGGTTGTCAACACTTAAACTTGCTAATTGGTGTACGGCATCTTTTGTGTCTGAAGACGGATTGATTATGACCAATCATCATTGTGTTGATTTCATTACCCAAAGATTTGAGGAAGAAGGAGAAGATATTAATACAAATGGTTTTTACGCCCAAACTCTTGATGATGAAAGAAAGATTCCGAATTTATATGTTGATCAGCTAGTGCTAATTCAAGATGTTACAGATGATATAAATATGGCAATTGATAAAGCCCCGCCGTCAGTCAGCAAGATTGAAATTAAAGAAAACAAAATAAATGAACTGCAGAAATACTATACCGAAGAAACCGGCTTAATCTGTAAAATTACCGAGCTGTACAACGGCGGTAAATATTCCCTTTACGGCTACAAACGCTACAATGATATCCGTGCGGTTTTAGTGCTTGAAGCTGACATGGGCTTGTACGGAGGAGATCCCGATAACTTTACATATCCGAGATATAACCCCGACTTTGCATTCCTGCGCGCATATGATGAAGATGGGAAACCTCTTAAAGTCGAAAACTATTTTACGTGGAGTAATGATGGACCTCAACCTGGGCAGCCGATTTTTGTTGTCGGTAATCCCGGTTCAACTCAAAGATTAAAAACTGTTGCTCAGTTGATTTATGAACGAGACGTAGCCTACCGTTATAGAAGCTATTTCGCGAACGGATATGTCGATATACTTTTAGACCTGATGGATCAAAACCCGGAGAATATTGAAAAATACAAATCCGTCATAAACTACATTGCTAATTCTGCTAAAGTTTACCGCGGAGTTTTAGCAGGATTGAGAGACCCGGTTTTTATGGCGAGAAAAAAAGATTTCGAAAAAACTTTTAAATCTAAAGTTCAGAGTGATCCTAAATTGAATGAGCAATATGGTTTCCTATGGGATGCAATTTCAAATTTGCAGAACGAAAAAACGAAAATTGCTTTAGAGTTGAATGCATATAAAATTAGTAAAAATTATTATTCGAAATATTTTTTAATTGCCCAAGAATTGTTGGATATTGCCGATCAGTTAAGACTTCCTGAAGAGAGTAGAAATCCGAAATATAAAGATGAGAATTTGACCGAAATGATTTCGGAGTATTACGATGATATGAACGACCAAATCGATTTCAGCAAATTAATTTTGAATGCGAATTTTATTATATCTTCTCTTCAAAATAGTGAGCTCGTAAATGAATTGTTTTCAGATTACGAAGGTAAAGATGCTGCCGAGTATGCCGTCTCGGAAACTATTCTAAACAATCAGAAAAAAGTACTAGATCTAATAAATAATGGAGCAGAAGCTATTTATAATTCTGATGATCCGTTTATTAAATTTGCAAAAGCTTCTAATGCAAAGGTGCCGGAACTTCAAAACAGAATAAGGGAAATTGAAGAAACTGAAGAAGACCTGGAATATGAGCTGGGGCGTGCGTTATTTGAAGTTTACGGAACTTCCATTCCTCCCGATGCAACCTTTACTTTAAGAATAAATGACGGTATAATGAAAAGTTATGAATATAACGGAACCATCGCACCCCTCTTTACAACATTTTACGGGCTTTACAACCGGTATTATTCTCATCAAAAAAAATATCCGTGGGACCTACCCGAAAGATGGTTGAAACCGGGACCCGAATTTGATATGGAGACACCATATAATTTTATCAGTACAAATGATATTGTAGGCGGCAGTTCAGGCAGCCCCGTAATAAATAAAAATGGCGAAATTATCGGCATTGCATTCGACGGTAATATGGAGAGTCTGCCCGGTAATTTTATTTACAGTACCGAAGCAAATCGTATGGTTTCTGTTGCTTCACAGGGAATACTCGAAATTGTTGATGATCTCTTGAATGCCGATAGAGTTGCCGAGGAATTAAAAAATGGTAAAATTATTACAGAATAAATTTAGAATATTTCACAATTTGAAAATCGGTGCCTGCAAAATTTTTGCAGGCTT
>JAENZU010000200.1 GCA_016841125.1 Melioribacter sp.
ATTTGGGACCGGCGAGAATGAACAACAGATCACCCGCTTCGGCATTCATTGTGGATTTAAGCGATTGAATTTCTTCGTTGCTCAAAAATTTTGCAATCGGAGCTTCCAATCCGTCCTCTTTAACACGCATCCATATAAGTCCGCCGGCACCAATTTTTTTAACGAAATCGGTCAATACATCAAGCTGATTTCTGGTATAATCACCGCATCCCTTTGCAAGTAAACCGGTAACAATTCCTTTGTTTTCAACGGCTTCTTTAAAGACACGGAATTCAGAATTTTTAAGTACGTCGTTTAACTTTACCATTTCAAGATCGAATCGTAAATCCGGCTTATCGGTTCCGTAAGTTTCCATGGCTTCATTATAAGTCAATCTAGGAATCGGCAGCGAAAGGTCGGTCTCTTTTAATTCTTTGAAAAGAATTTTCATTAAACCTTCCACCATCGAAAATATTTCTTCCTGATCGGCGAAGGATAGTTCAACATCAATCTGGGTAAACTCAGGCTGCCTATCGGCACGCAGATCTTCGTCCCTAAAACATTTAACAATTTGAAAATATTTATCAAATCCCGAAACCATCAATAATTGTTTGTAGGTTTGGGGTGATTGGGGCAATGCGTAAAATTTTCCTTTGTGCATTCTGCTCGGAACCAGAAAGTCACGCGCACCTTCGGGAGTACTTTTCATCAATACGGGAGTTTCAATTTCAATAAAATCATTTTTGTCGAAATAGTTACGGGTAAGCTGTGCCATTTTATGACGGAGCAGAAGATTGTTTTTCATTTCCTGCCGGCGTAAATCGAGATAGCGGTATTTCAGTCTTACTTCTTCGGAAACATCGATTTTGCTTTTTATTTGAAACGGCGGGGTTTCTGCTTCATTAAGAATAATAAGTTTTTCAACCATCACATCGATAAATCCGGTCGGCAGTTCCGGGTTTTCGGTTTCTTCCGGACGGTGTCGCACTTTCCCTTCAATTGAGATAACATATTCACTTCTAAGATCTTTACCTAATTCATGCGCATCTTTATTAAATGCCGGTTCAAATACAACTTGGGTAATTCCGTATCTATCTCGCAGATCAATAAAAACAACCCCGCCTAAATCTCTTCTTGTATCGACCCATCCATTTAATACAACACTCTCGCCGATATTCGCTTCTCTTAAATCACCGCATGTATGTGTTCTGCTTTTGAATTTCATTTCAAGTCCTAAGTTCATTAAATTTCAAGCTTTGAAAATAATTAATAATGAAGCGTCAAACAAATTTTAAGTAAAGATAAAATAATTCTCCTACGGAATTGAGAAGTTATTTTTGAGATAATCTTAAACTATTCTATCGAAAATTTTAATGAGTCTGATATTCAAAACTCACCTCCATTTTCCCCATTCTCTTCATAAGAGAAGAGGGTCAGGGGTTGAGTTCGAAAGAAATAATCACAAGCCCATAGTTTGTAAAATAAAATGGATCTAATATTAGTATTTACATTAGCGAAAAGTGCATCAGGAAAATGGAGCAATGAAACTTATAGTTGATGAAAATATAGCCTTTGCCAAAGAAGCTTTTTCTCATTTCGGCGAAGTTAATCTTATGCCCGGAAGATCAATAAAAAATGAGGATCTTTTGGAAGCGGAGATTTTGATCGTCCGCTCCGTTACAAATGTTAATAAAGAATTGCTCGACGGAACCGCGGTGAAATTTGTCGGAACCGCAACTATCGGGACAGATCATTTGGATGAAGAATATTTAAAGGAACACTCTATTTTTTACACAAGTGCTGCAGGATGCAATTCATACGCCGTTGCTGAGTATGTTTTCAGTGCAATTATTCATTTAGCTTATTTCAATAATTTGGAATTAAAAAATAAAAGTATCGGAATTATCGGAAAAGGAAACATTGGCAGCAAGGTTGTAAAAATGGCTGAAGCGCTGGGACTAGAAATTTTAGTCAATGATCCTCCGCTTCAAAGGGAAACAGGAAGCAAAGAATTTTGTTCGCTCGAAGAGGCTTTATCTGCCGATATAATTACGTTTCACGTTCCCCTTAATTTGGAAGGGGAAGACAAAACGCTTCATTTATTGAATGAAAATAATATTGGATTGATAAAACCTGGATCTGTACTAATCAATTCATCCAGAGGTCCGGTGGTTGATAACAAAACGCTGCTTGCGCGAATTAAAAAATCAAACGACATTTTTACGGTATTTGATGTTTGGGAAAACGAGCCTAAGCTTGATAAGGAATTTTTAGGTCTGGTAAATATCGCCACGCCGCATATTGCCGGTTACTCACTTGAAGGAAAAGTGAACGGCACAAAAATGATTTACGATAAACTATGCGAACATCAAAACGAAACTCCTAATTGGGAACCGGAGCTGCCGAAGATAAAGTCACCTGTGATTGAGTTGAATTTTGAAAAATCAATTGAATACATGTTTCATAAAATTTTCAATCATGTTTATCCGATAAGTGAAGATAATAGCAAATTGAAAAAAGCATTGAGTTTAGCCACGAATGAGATTCCCGCTTATTTTGATAAGCTGCGGAAAGATTACCCGCTGAGGAGAGAGCTTGATAAATATTCGATAAAGTTTTCAAAGCCGAACAGCAATTTGAATAATTTAATGCGGGCATTAAGGCTGTCTCTTCTTCAATAAAGAAACAGATACCGATAATGGTTGTATAAAACTAAATTATTTTCTATATCTTATCTTTTTCAAATTATAAAACGAAATGAAAATAAAAATTCTATACATAACTTTAATATTTAATTTCGCTGCATTAGCACAGTATGACGGGGCATTTCAGATTGCCCGACTTAAATATAACGGCGGCGGCGATTGGTATAATGACCCATCGGCAGAGATCAATCTGCTAAAATTCGTTTCAGAAAAAACAAATGTGAAAGTTAAACCTGAATATGTTTTTGTTGATCTCGGCAGCGATGAAATTTTCAAGTATCCTTTTCTGTTTATTACAGGTCACGGTAATATCGTTTTTTCCGATAGTGATGTTAGAAGGCTGCGGACATACTTAAATAACGGCGGATTCATTTACATCGATGACGATTACGGATTGGATAAAGCTGTTAGGAGAGAGTTTAAAAAAGTTCTGCCCGAAAATAATTTTGTTGAGCTTCCTTTTGATCATCCCATTTATAATAATGTGTTTAAATTTGAAACGGGACCTCCCAAAACACACAAGCATGATGAAAAAGCGCCGCAGGGTCTCGGCATGTTCATTGGAAAAAGATTAGCGGTTTATTACACATTTGAAAGCAACCCAAGCGACGGCTGGGCTGATCCCGAGGTTCACAATGATCCTCCTGCAAAACGGGAAGAAGCTCTAAAATTTGGAACGAATATTATTGTTTACGCATTGAGTAATTAATGGAATTCAACAAACAACATATTGACTCTATAAAGAATAAGCTTGCCGGTTATTTGCGCAAGAAAAAAATGATCGAGGCTGTAAAAGGATTGTTCATTTCAATTGCTTTTATTTTTCTATTATATCTTACGGTCACACTTTTAGAAACCGCCGGCAGATTTGACACTCTCGGCAGAACTATTCTTTTGCTGGTATCTTTAAGTATTTCAGCCGGGGTGCTGATCTATTTCTTTGTGCGTCCATTAATTAAATCAATTCCGCTCTTTCTAAATCCCGACATTAATCAAACGTCCGAAGAAGTCGGTAGATTATTTCCGGAATTAAAAGATGAGTTAAAGAACGCGCTTCAATTAATTGAGGATAAAAATTCGGGTCATTCAATCGAACTTGTTAACGCAGCATTTGAACGCATTTATTCAAAAGCAGATAAAATTGATTTTAATGATGCCGCCAAATATTCCTCTACAAAAAAATTTGGTTCTTATTCATTCGGCATTTCGGTTTTTATAATTTTGTTATCTCTATTTGTTCCAGCGCTGCAAAGTTCTGCTCACCGGCTTCTTAATTACGATCAAGATTTTACTGTGCCCGCCAAGTTTTATTTTCTGGTTCAGCCAGGAAATAGTTCGGCTACCAAAGGTGATGATGTTAGAATAAGAATTAAAGCCGTTGGTGATATGCCGGATCGAATTGCATTATCCACGAGGTCTGCCGAAGAATCAGTTTTTGATGAAAAAATTATTTTACCGGATTCGCTTGGTTTTTTCACCCATGAATTACGATCGATAAAAAGCAGCACAAAATATTTTGCCGAATCGGGCGAAATTAAGAGTAACGTTTATCAGATCGAAGTGATCAACCGTCCAGTAATTAGCGGCTTTGAATTAAGGGTGACTCCACCAGCTTATTCCAATCTTCCCGTTCAGGTTCAGAAAGATAACGGAAATGTGACTTCACTGATCGGAAGCCGATTGAATTTTAAGCTTAACTCAACAAAAGAATTGTCCGCAGCACAAATTGTATTTAGCGACAGTACAAAAAGAAATTTAAAAGTTGAAGGCTCGGCTGCTGAAGCTTCATTCAATCTAAACTCAAATAAAGAATACCATTTTGAAATTAAGGATTCCGAAGGAAATAGTAATCAGAATCCAATCACATATTCTTTGAGTACTATTATTGATGAATTCCCGCATATTGAAATTATTGCACCGAACAAAGATGTAAAAATAAGTGATGACAATAGGCTGTCACTTATCTCTGCAATCAGCGATGATTTCGGATTTTCTAAACTGACACTAAATTACAGGTTATCTGCTTCTAATTTTTCTAAAATTGAAGCGGATTTTAAAGCAATAGAAATTCCCATCAATAAAAACTCTTTGGAAGATGAAATTTATTATGTGTGGGATTTATCGCCCCTAGTTTTAGCAGTTGAAGATGTGGTTTCTTATTACCTCGAAATTTTTGATAACGACAATGTGAGCGGACCGAAATCAACTAAGTCATCACTATTTACTGTGAGAGTTCCCTCCCTCAACGAACTCTTTGCCGAAGCGGATGAAACCCAGGGACAAGCTGAAGATGACCTGGTTGAAACATTAAAAGAAGCTCAAGAATTGAAAGAGGAACTTGAACAGCTTAACAATAAACTTAAGCAGGACAGTCGCGAAATAAGCTGGGAAGAAAAAGAGGAGATCGAAAAGGCTGTAGATAAATTCAAAGAGCTTGAAAACAAAATTGAAGATATTCAAAAAAGCTTATCGGAAATGCAGCAGGAACTTCAGGAAAACAATCTGCTTTCGGAAGAGACAATGCAGAAATATATGGAACTACAGGAATTGATGGATGAGTTAACCGGCGAAGATATGAAAGACGCGTTTGAAAAAATGCAGGAAATGCTGGAGAAACTTTCGAGGAACGAAGTTCAGCAATCGTTTGAAGATCTCAAAATGAATGAAGACGCTTTTCAAAAAAGTTTGGAAAGAACTATTAATCTTCTCAAAAGAATTCAGATTGAACAGAAAGTTGATGAGCTTACAAAGCGCACCGAAGAATTGACCAAACAAATGGAGAAACTTGCAGAGGAAACTAAAGAGAGTGACCTGAATAATTCCGATGAAAGAGAGTCTCTGGATCAAAAGCAGAAAGATGCTACACAGGATATGAACAAGCTGCAGGAGGAAATGGAAAAGCTGCAGGAAAAGATGAGCGAATTAAGCGACATGCCGAATGAAGAAATGCAGAAAATGATGGAAGAATTTCAGAAGCAGCAAAATCAAGAGTTATCCGAGCAGGCTTCCGAGCAATTGCAGAATCAGCAGCAGATGCAGGCAATGGAGTCGCAGTCGCAGCTTTCTGAAAACATGCAGTCGATGAATCAGATGATGCAGCAAATGCAGCAGCAGATGCAGCAGCAGAATCAAATGCAGGTGATGAATGATATGATGAAAATTTTGGATAACCTGCTCACGCTTTCCAAAGAACAGGAAAAATTAAAGCAGGAGTCACAAGCATTAACTCCAAATTCTCCTCAGTTCAATGAAAATGCGCAGAAGCAAAATGAAATTCAGCGCAATCTCCAGAAGATCCTTCAGCAGATGACGCAGTTATCTCAAAAGACATTCGCAATAACTCCCGAAATGGGAAAAGCGTTGGGGAGTGCCAATTCCGAAATGTCCAAAGCAATAAGTTCGATGCAAAACAGAAATGGCGCTCTCTCAAACCAAAGTCAAAATTTAGCTATGCAGCATTTAAATGAAGCGGCGGCAATGATGAAAGGGTCAATGCAGCAAATGATGCAGAGCGGCGGTTCCGGCGGAGGCATGATGTCTATGATGCAGCAGTTACAGCAAATGTCACAGCAGCAAATGCAGTTAAATCAGTTAACCAAAATGCTGCAGGAACAGGGCAGACTATCGCAAGAGCAACTTTCACAATTGGGCAGACTGCAGCAGCAGCAGCAGTTGATACAAAAATCGATGGAGCAATTGAATAAAGAAGCTAAAGAAACCGGACAGTCAAAACGGATGACGGCTAATCTTGAAAAAATAATTCAAGAGATGAAAGAAGTTGTGACAAACATGAACACGCAAAAGCTGGATGATAATTTAGTTCAGCAGCAGGAAAGAATACTCTCTAAACTTCTGGATGCACAGCGCTCGATAAATGAAAGAGATTTCGAGAAGCAGCGTGAATCCAATAGCGGACAGAATATTGTTAGAGAATCTCCCCCCGAACTTATCTTATCCACCAAAGAGGGACAAGAT
>JAENZU010000201.1:0-1430 GCA_016841125.1 Melioribacter sp.
AGAAAAATGAACTTGAACATATTTGCGAACATGCCTCAGCCCAGGAACGGAATGCGGTAAATGCTGAGCGGCTTTCGGTTAAATTGAAGCAGCTTGAATTTCTCAAGAATAAAATTGGAGAAGAATTTTCAGGTGTAATTTCCGGACTTATTCACTTCGGCTTATTTATTAAGTTAAGCCAAAATCTTGCTGAAGGTTTAATTAGACTGAAAGATATGGAAGATGACTTCTATGAATATGATGAAAAGAAATTTGCAATTGTCGGAAGGCGTTCCGGCAAGAAATACCGTTTAGGCGACAAAGTGAACGTAAAATTGATCGAAGTAAATGAAGAAAAAAGAGAGATTGATTTTATACTTTCATGAATTAATTATTTGAATTATAATGAATAAAAAATTTCGGATAAATAAATGAAGTACATATTAAATTTTATTTTTGTGTTCCTATTATTGAGTTCTGCGGCATTAGCGCAGTTTGGTCAAAACCGGGTTCAATATAAAGAGCACGAATGGTATTTTATCCAGACCAAACATTTCGATATTTATTTCACCCAAGATGGTGATAAAATAGCTGAGTTTACCGCGCATGAGGCCGAAAATGCTTTAGCTCAAATTCACGATGATCTGAATTACCGTGTTAACAATAGAATTTCTCTTATTGTTTATGATTCTCACAATGATTTTCAGGAAACCAACACCACTGATGGTTACTTAAGTCAGGGTGTCGGCGGGTTTACCGAACCTTTCAAAAACCGTGTAGTATTTCCATTCGAAGGTGATTACGAAAAATTTCGTCACGTAATTCATCACGAGCTTGTTCACGCTGTTATGAGAGATTTATTATACGGAGGCACAGTTCAAAATATTATTGCAAAAGGAATAACTCTTCAATTGCCAACCTGGTTTCACGAAGGAATGGCTGAATTTTTATCCAGCGGATGGGAAACAAATTCCGACATGTTTATTCGCGATGCAATTATAAATGAATATTTGCCTGATATACAACAGTTAGGCGGTTACTTTGCTTACCGTGGCGGACAGTCACTCTTTCATTTCATAAGCAAAACATACGGACGTGAAAAAGTCGGAGAAATACTCAACAAAATTAAGGGACTTGGCAGTTTGAGCGCCGGACTTAAATCCTCGATAGGACTTGATCTCGAGGAATTAAATGAGAGATGGAAAAAAGATGTTAAAAAAGAATATTGGCCAGAAATTGCCACTAGAAAAGAACCCGATGAAATGGCAAAACGTTTGACCGATAATAAAGAGGTCGGCGGATTTTACAATACAAGTCCCGCAATATCTCCTCAGGGAGATAAAGTAGTATTTATTTCCGATAGAGATCTTTATCTCGAAATTTATTTGATGAATTCATACGCTGGTGAGATAATTGATAAAATAATTGAAAGCGGAAGAACCAACGATTTT
>JAENZU010000201.1:1440-6657 GCA_016841125.1 Melioribacter sp.
AGTAAAGAGTGCAGGTTACGATCGTATTTATGTTTATGATACTGAGGAAGAAGAAGGCGAAGAACTTCCTTTTAAATTAGACGGAATTGAAAGTGTAGCGTGGTCGCCGGATGGACAAAAAATTGCGTTCTCAGGTGCTAATCCGAAAAGCTCGGATATCTATACTTATAATTTCGAGACAGGTGAATTACTGAATGTTACATCGGATATATTTACGGATAAATCGCCGTCATGGTCGCCGGATAGTAAAAAAATATTCTTTGCTTCCGATAGAGGTGAATATCTGAAAGAAAGCATGCTGCCCGAAAATTTTGCGATGTATAACCACAACTATAAAAATATGGATTTGTATTACATCGAACCTGAAACTAAAAAAGTAGAACGAATTACCGATTGGGAATTAAGTGATGAAAACTCGGTTGTAATATCCCCCGACGGTGAGCAAATCTTGTTCACATCAGATTATAACGGTATTACTAATATCTATAAAAAGAGTATAGTGCTTGATGAAAATTCCGGCGCCGGATCAATTACTGAAATTAAAGCCGAGCCGGTTACGAATTCATTGAATGGATTAAATCAATTATCCCTTTCAGCCGATGGGAAAAAACTGGTTTTCACTTCCCTTTTTAAGAGCGGCTACAATATTTTCCTGATGAACAATCCTTTTGATATGGAACCGGTTGCCGAGACATTAAAGTTCACGAACTATATGGCATCGTTAACAAATAAAGATACTGCATTTTCTGAACCGCTCACCGAATTTACTGAAGTTGGAGATTCTGTAAAATTTGAAAGAATCAGGCTGGCTGATAATGATAAACAAAAAATTTCCGTTTCTGATTCCACCGAAATCTCTACCAATATTTTTACTGGCCAATACAAATCGAAAGATGAAGAAAGTGATTCTACTAAAGTTGATGTCAGCAATTATGTATTCGGCGGGCAGGATTTGCAGAAAGATACATCCAATAAACTGATCGATCGGAATAAAATTTTTCAAGAAAATCTTGACGAGGATGGCAATTATTTAGTTAATAATTATAAGATCAATTTTTCGCCGGATCTAATTTATGCCAATGCCGGGTACAGCTCTCTCTACGGTCTGCTCGGTACAACTGTTTTATCTTTCAGCGATGTTTTAGGCGGTCACAGAATTATAGGTATCACTAGTTTACAGATTGATCTAAAAAACAGTGATTACGGTTTGGCTTATTATTATCTGAGAAAGAGAATAAACTACGGTATTGAAGGATTCCACACCGCAAGGTTTGTATACTTAACTAACCAGATCCGTTCCGAACTTTACCGGTACCGCAACTACGGCGGTGTTATAAGCGCAAGTTATCCCTTAAGCAGATTTTATAGATTAGACGGAAGTTTCAGTTTGCTAAATGTATCTTCGGAAAACCTCGATAATCTTTCGGTTCCGACAGACAAGTCTACTTTTTTGATACCGTCATTAAGTTTTGTTCATGATAACACAATGTTTGGATACACTTCACCAATTGAGGGAACAAGATATAAACTGACTGCATTCGGTGATATTGGTTTGAATAACTCCCGACAGGCATTTTATTCACTTGTTTGGGATTATCGTACCTATTTCAGATTCTGGTATGATAACAGTTTTGCGTTCAGATTATCGGGCGGTTATTCGGGCGGCGGAAACCCCCAGAGATTTTTCATAGGCGGTACTGAAAGCTGGATTAATAGAAGTTTTGCGACGGGAAATATTCCGCTGGAAAGTCCCTCCGATTTTGCATTCCTAACACCCGCGCTTCCACTTAGAGGTTACGATTACGCCGAGCAAATTGGCACAAGATACAGCTTACTTAATCTTGAGTTGAGAATGCCAATTATCAGATATCTTTTAACAGGTCCTCTCCCGCTGCTTTTCTCTAATATTTTAGGAACAGTTTTCTTAGATGTTGGTTCAGCCTGGAGTGATGATAATAAACTTCAGTTATTCCACAAAGATGAGAGCGGTTCAACAGTAACAAAAGATTTGCTGATAGGAACCGGTTACGGATTCAGGATGTATTTTATTTTTCTTTGGAAGTTAGATATTGCCTGGTCTTACGATCTCGATCGCTTCTCTGCACCGAGATACTATTTTTCTTTGGGATTGGATTTTTAGAGCAAAGCCGGTGATTAAGCCGGCTTTTTTATTTTCTCTTCTTTTTTCTTTGGGGAATCATCAGAGGGCTTTGCTGAATCCGATTTTGCGGGCTCCGATTTAACCTCATTTGATGCACTCTTTTTTCCATTTTTATAATCTGTTTGATAAAATCCGGAACCTTTAAATATTGGGGCAAGTCCAGCACCGATAAGTCTTTTTAAACTTCCCTTACATTTTGGGCATACTTTTAAAGGTTCATCAGTCATCTTTTGAAACTCTTCAAACAGGTAACCGCAATCCAAACATTTATAATCATAATTGGGCATAATATATCTCCATCAGTCTCATTTTTTTAAGTCGCTAAAATATCGACTAATTTTATTAAATAAAACAATATTTTTTTTAAATGATATTTATGTATTTTTACATAAAAATTTACTGAATATGAAAAAATTAACCTTTGCTGCACTTCTTCTACTGATCTTACTAATACCCGGATGTCTGAACTACACACAGGTCACTACAATTAGAACAGACGGCTCGGGCGAAATGTTTATCCATTACTGGACGTATTGGACCAGCGAAGAGGATACAGTAATTTTTAATAAGCTTGGTATTTTTAATCCGGATTCTATAAGAAGTGAATTCTCTTCAATTCACAACGAAATTACAAATGTTGAAGTTTATAGGGATTTTTCGGACAGTACAATTCATGCAAAGGTTGAATTAACATTTAACAGTATCGATTCTTTAAATCAATCACGCGCATTCAAAGGAGCAAATTTTTCAATTGTTGACGGACCGGAAAAGACCAAAATTTTCTCGCAATTTATCGCACCCTTCGCTACCGGCTTTGGACTGAATACGGAAAAATTCAAATTAAGATATATTTATTATCTCCCCGGCGACATTATTAAGCACAACGCAAATTCACTATCAAATAATAAACTAACTTGGGAATATAATTTAAGCGAGATCGGCTTAGGAAAACAGATAAGTGCAACTTACATTCCATTTCGATTAAAACAGACTCCCACTTGGATTTATATTCTTGCTTTAATCGTAATTATTGTTGTAGTTATTTTCCTATTTAAAAAGAAATAGCAGAGAAAGTCAATAAAAACACATTACATCATTTATTTGACTTACCTGAGCCTTTTCATTATATTTTAGTTTATATTTTTTTAAAAACTTATATTATTTTAATGGAAGAAACCGAACCGAGAATATTTGCGGGAAGTTCCAACCCTGAGCTGGCTCAAAAAATTGTTGACCATTTGGGTTTAGAATTAGGTCAAGTTAAGCTTAAAAATTTCAGCGACGGCGAAATTTGGGCTAAATACAAAGAAAATATACGCGGAAGAGATGTGTATATTGTTCAATCCACGATGCCCCCGGCAGAAAACTTGATGGAACTGTTAATTATGATTGATGCTGCAAAAAGGTCTTCTGCCAAAAGAGTTACGGCAGTAATTCCTTATTTCGGTTATGCAAGACAGGATAGAAAAGATCAGCCGCGGGTTTCAATTACCGCAAAATTGGTTGCAAATTTATTGACGGTAGCAGGTGCCGATAAAATTATAGCAGTAGATTTACATGCTGCCCAGATTCAAGGATTTTTCGATATTCCTTTGGATCACCTTTACGCCTCGCCAATTTTCACAAGCGTATTTAAAAACAAACTTGATAATTTCGTTGTTGCATCTGCCGATATGGGGGGTGTAAAATTAGCCCGTTCTTATGCAAAAAGATTGGACGCTAATATTGTTGTTATCGATAAAAGAAGACCGGAACAAAACCGTGCTGAAGTAATGAATATTATTGGTGAGGTTGAAGGCAAAAACGTTTTAATTGTTGACGACCTTATTGATACAGGCGGAACTTTCGTAAATACTATTGAAGCGCTGAAAGCACACGGAGCCATGGAAATTTACGGCGCCGTTACTCACGCTTTACTTTCGGGGGAAGCGGTTCATAGGCTTGAAAAATCAAGTTTAACTAAATTATATGTTACAGATTCAATTCCGCTAAGCGGATCTTATTCAAAAATAGAAGTTAGAACTTCATCGGAACTTTTGGCTGAATCAATTATTAGAAGTTTTAATAATGAATCTATTAGTTCATTATTCGATGTAGATAAAAGTTAATTTAGAAATATATTTTGGAGTTATGTTAAAATGGCTGAGATTACAATTAAAGCGCAGAAAAGAGATGATTTTTCGAAATCAGTTCTAAATCAGCTTAGAAAAGAAGATTATGTTCCGGGTGTTTATTATTCTAGAGGAAAAGATCCAATTTCAATAGCGGTTCAATATAAAGATTTGAAACCTGTAATTTTCACTTCTGAAACAAACATTGTTTCTCTCGTAATTGAAGGTGAAGAGACAAGACAGAGTATTATTAAAGCAATTCAGTTCGATCCGGTTACTGATAAAGTAGTTCATTTCGATCTGTTGGGCTTAACTGTTGGTGAGTCACTTCAATTGCAGGTACCGGTTGTGCTCAAAGGAACTGCAATCGGCATCAAAGACGGCGGAATTTTGCAGAATCCTATTCACAAGTTGGACGTGGAATGTTTGCCCAAATACATTCCTGAACACATCGAGATTGACATTACTAACTTGCAATTCGGCGAAGCAATAAGTGTAGCAGATATTAAAACGGATAATTTTGAAATATTAAATCCTGAAGAAACGATTATTGTTAGTATCGTTGCTCCTAAAGCGATTGAAGTTGAAGAACCGGAAGAAGAAGATATTCTTGACGAAGATCAGGAACCAGAAGTTATCGGTAAAGGAAAAGATGACGATGAAGAGGAAGATTCGGAAGATAAATAACCAATAAGTATAAATTGCGCGCAATTTTGGGAATAGGAAATCCGGGGAAAAAATACGAGGATACTCGACACAACGTCGGCTTTGCTCTCATAGAAAAATTAGCGCAAGATCTGCACCTTTCTTTTCTTGATTCAAAATATGATTTTCATTACGCGGGAGGCAATTTATTGGACTCCCGTTTTATATTAATCAAACCCACCACTTTTGTAAACCGCAGCGGACAAGCTGCTTTAGACGCTATTAATAATTTTGATATAA
>JAENZU010000202.1 GCA_016841125.1 Melioribacter sp.
ATTTGCTGATAATACGGGTGCAGGTCAAACATTGCTTGGTACATTCGATTTAGCAAACGGTGTAAATACAATTACCGAACAACAAAGTATCGGCGGAACTGTTGTTACAATTACACTATTTGAAACTCCGGATGCAGGTGTAACTACTTTGTTTGATATAAACGAAGATAAGATAAATAATTTGGCACTTGTAAATGGGTCGCCTTATTATTTCGGTGTCACAGCTTACGGATACAACCAATATAGTGCACCGCAAGTTCTTGAAAGTTCCCCTGTTATCTTGGAAGTATTTCCGAGAAGACCAAACATTGATGAAGCTTATAGTGTTGATCCAGGTGGTTCTAAAATGTTTACTCAATCGGTTGGCGAAGTTGATGCCCGCGTTGAGTACACCGTAGTTGATCCGCTGTTCCTGAAAGATGCAAATTATGAAGTTAAAATCGGCGGAGCAGCAGGCGCTGTTAATTGGACGCTAAGAAGAAACAATATTGATCCGAATATCAATTATGACACACTTTTAGCTAACAAAACTAATTTCGGAGCCGATTCAGAATTCGTAGATATTAGAGACGGTTTCTACGTTAGAGTTTACGATGACGGTAAAGATGCTCTCGACGGTGATGACTCTCAAATAAAAGCAGTTAAAGAAATCGTTAACGGAAACGTGGTTACCGAAAATCTGGTTAATAACATGAATTCCACCGGAGAGTGGGAGTTAATGGTAGCGGATGTTGCTTCCGACGGTGATCCGACGGATGTGAACGGTTTTAACTTGAGAGATAACCTCGATATAAATACGTTCGAAATTAGATTTACTGCTGCAGGCAGTGAATATTATACAACTAACTATGCCAGCTTGAATGGTCTTACTAATCAAAATGATCCTAAAGCTGCGAACAGAGTACCGTTTGAAATCTGGAACATTGGAAAGGATTTAGCATCAGATACTGATGATGTTAGATTAGTTCCTAAAGTAAAGGATTTCGATCCATTTAATCCAAATACTTGGACAACCCGCGACTCTCTCTGGACGCAAAGAGCAGACGGCAGATGGGAACCGATTTATGCATTAGATTGGATTCCTTATGCAGAACCGCTCCCGGATCCTGCAGGAAGAGCTCGTAATAATAATTTAATGATTGGTAATATTATAATTAAAAGTGCACCAGGAGTTCTACCCGCTCCCGGAACAGTAATAAGGTTTACAACTTGGAGACCTCTAACGCCAGGTGTTGAATTTACGGCTGCAACCCAAAAATCTTCAACCAACAATACCGCAGTTGCAAAATCGAGAATTGATGATATTACTGTTTACCCAAATCCGTATTTCGGTTCTAATGATCTAGAAGTTAATAAATATTCTAGATTCGTTAGATTTTTAGGTTTACCGACACAAGCGACTATAAGAATATTTACTATCTCCGGTGTCTTTATTCAAAGAATTGATAAAGACAGCAGAGCCGATTTTGTTAATTGGAATCTTTCCAATAAAGATGGTCTGCCCGTAGCTAGTGGTATTTATATAGCTCATATTGAAATGCCGGGTGTCGGCGAAAAAATTCTTAAGATTGCCGTTATACGTGAAGCGCAATACATTGATAGAATTTAATTGATGGAGGGGTTATTAATTAACCCTCTCTTATTCAGTATTGCAAAAATTAAAGGAGATTATAAAAATGCTAAAAAGAAGTACAAATATATTAGCCGCGTTGATAGTGATTCTTGCGTTGTGCGTTGATGTATTTGGAGGTGGCGGAAAAAGAAACGGGACAGGCGGTGCACAAGAACTTTTAATACCCGTAAGTGCTAGAGGATTGGCTTTAAGCAATGCTTATGTATCGGGTATCACTGGTCTTGATGCGATTTTCTATAATCCCGCCGGTCTTGGTGTATCTGAACTTAGTGCCGAAGCAATGTTCTCTTATATGGATTATATTGCCGACATAGGATACTCTTTTGCTGCTGCTGCTGTACACTTTGAGGATTTCGGTTCTCTTGGTTTCAGCGTAAGATCATTAGATTTTGGTGACATTCCTGTAACAACCGTAGAAAATCCATACGGAACGGGAACCACCTTTTCACCTACATTCGTAATTCTCGGTGTAACTTATTCAAATGCTTTAACTGATAGAGTTCGCGTAGGGTTTAATGTTAACCTGATATCTGAAAAGATAGAGAGAAGTAGTGCTACCGGTTTTGCTTTTGATGCCGGTATTCAATACGACGGATTAGCAGGAATTAATGGTCTTAAATTCGGTATCGTTTTGAAGAATTTAGGTCCAAAAATGTCCTTCGACGGTCCTGATTTATTAAGAACAGCTAACGAATCGGGCTCAAGCAGAGGTGACCAGCTTTATAAGATAGATGCTGCGACATTTGAGCTTCCTTCTCAGTTAGAGCTTGGTCTTGCTTACGAAAGCAGATTTTCAGATGATTACAAAGCTACATTTTCAACGTCTTTTATGAACAACAACTTTGCTAACGACGAGTATAGACTTGCGGGCGAGTTTGCTTACAGCGAACTTCTGTTTATCCGCGGCGGTTATACTTATGTAGGCGAATCAGTTGATACCGAGGAAGAATATGTCTTCGGCCCAACTTTCGGTGCAGGTGTTCACTTAACAGGCGGTGTGGATGTTACAGTAGACTACGCATTCCAATCTGCACAATTCTTCAGCTCTAATCATATGATTTCTGTTAAGCTGGGATTCTAATAAATAATTGTTTAACTGAAAAAAGGCTGAGTGATCAGCCTTTTTTCATATAGAATAAAACGGACATGAAAGTAAGAAAGATATTTATTTTTCTCCTTTTTTCTTCGGTTCTGATTTTTGGTCAGAATAAAAAATTGAATGTCGATTTTGATTATTCATTGTTTTATTATGACGATTCGACCGGGTTGATGGAATTGTATTATTCATTCCCTCAATCAAAAATGGTTCAGAAGATCAAAAACAATCAGACAACTATTGACGGTTATCTTTACGTAAAAATTACAAACAAAGATAGCAACGAAGAAATATTTAAAAAAGATTGGAATTTCGGATCAATTTTAGATTCTACACAAAAGGAAGCTCTTAATTTGATAGGATTACTCCGTTTCGAACTGCCGGTTGGAGAGTATAAATGTCTCGTAAAGGGTACAGACCCTAATCAGAAATTAGATATTGACAGTACCGTGTTTGATATTCAGGTAAAAGAATTATCTTCGCTAAGGTTTTCGATAAGCGATATTCAATTGGCTTCAGAGATCAAACAATATGCACAAGATCAAAACTCAATTTTCTATAAAAACACATTGGATGTTATACCTAACCCTGCTCTCGTTTATGGGGAATCAAATCCCGTAGTATTTTTTTACTGCGAGCTTTATAATTTAGATAAGGATGTTAAAGCAGATTATCTGAAGGTTGAACATTTATTGTATAATTCACGCAATGAATTTGTTTATCGAAAAACTAAATATCTGCCCAGGGCAAATTCTTCAATTGTTGAGATTGGAGCGATAAATGTTTCCAAAATGCCGTCCGGCGTTTACAACTTAACGTTTGCTGCAACTGATACAGTAAAGAATCTCACTATCACTTCTTCCAGAAGATTATATGTAGTGAACCCTGCTATACTAGATACAACTGAGCTTGCCTCCGTCGAAACAGACTTATTTGCTACCGAACTTTCAATCCTTTCTGAAGAAGAATTAGACAACATGTTTTTGATGTCGAAATATATTGCGACTCAGCAGGAAATTGAAAAGTGGGGCAGGCTTAATAACGAGGAATCTAAACAGAAATACCTTTATGAATTTTGGAATGCCCGCGATAATGATCCTTCAACCCCTGAAAACTCATTTAAACGAAATTATTTTGACCGGGTTGAATATGCAAAGAAAAACTTTTCGGATTTATTGAATAAACAGGGCTGGAAATCCGATAGGGGTAGAATTTATGTTACCTACGGCAGACCCACAGAAATTGAACGTCACCCGAATGAGACTGATACTAAGCCTTACGAGATATGGTACTATGAAGATATGGAGGGTAAAGTGCAGTTTGTTTTTGCTGATCTCGGAGGATTTAATGATTATCGATTAATTCACTCAACCAAAAGGGGTGAACTTTACGACGTCAATTGGTTCCAGAGTATTGTGACCCGGTAATAAATTATTTTCACTTTGCTTTAAATATCAATACTGTTCCGTGCAGTCCTACAACTATACCTCTCTCCTCTGAAAATATATCAACTCCGTACAGATCGTTATTGGTAGGTATGTGAAAATTTTGCCAGGTTACCCCTTCATCGCGAGATACCAATACAGTTCCATTATTTCCAACTACCATGAAAAGATCATCCGAAAATAATTTCATTCCGTTGAGATTTTCAACGGTTGTGCCCGCAGAAATGTTTTCCCAATTAGATCCTCCGTTGGTTGAACGAAGAATTAAGCCGGATTCTCCGCCGACGATAATTTCACCGTTGTATTCGTCAATACACAAAAGATCTTTATTCGAATGAATTCTATTTAAATTCCATTTATCATTATTTCTATTAATTAACAATCCGGAGTCTCCAACAACAATGGGATTACCTTCGCGAGAAAAACTAACCGAGTTTAGATCGTCATTCAATTTTAAGTCAATTTTTTCCCAATCTTCTCCGCCATTATTTGTTTCAAATAATGTTCCTCCGTTTCCGACAATTAAGCCGTACTGTTGATTAAAAAATTTAACATCATTCAAATCATTTTTAACTTGACTGTAAACAGCATCCCAAGTTTCACCTTTATTTTCTGAATACCTGATTGATCCGTCTTCGCCAACCGCCCAGCATATTGAGTCATCGAGAATTTCAATTCCCCTGTATTCATCGGCACCTTTAGCTGAAGCTTTATACCAGCTGCCACAGTAATCTAATGTCTGCATCAGCGTTCCGTTCCACCCTACGGTAATAGCAAAATGTTCTGAACCCATTTTTACATCAAACAGATTTTTATAAGTAGAATGAGAGTGATCAAAGAAAAAGTAAATATTTTTAAATCCGTTTTTTGTTGAATGCAGATTTCCATATTGACCAACAATTGCACCGTAATTATCACCCTTAATATTTATTGCAAGCAGATCATAAATACTGCCGGTATATCGGTTTTGCCAATCGATCTTTTTAATATCAGTTCTCGCGGTAAGTCCGCGCTCACTCGTGCAAATTACTTCGCCGTCGGATTTGATGATCACATCAAATATATTTCTTCCTTTGGCTATTTTATTCTTTGTCCAATTTATTCCGCCATCCGAAGTTATAAGTACGGTACCGCTGTCGCCGCCGGCAATTCCAAAATTTTCATCAAAAAAAGCAACAGCAGTTAAATCGAATTGAGTGTTTGATTTTCTAAATTCCCAGCTTCTACCTTTGTTGGCGGAATGCAGAATTAAACCAGAATCACCGACAGCTGTAATCATTTTTTTGCCGACGAAAATTCCATTTAAATTTTTGTTTGCCCCGGTTACGATTTTCCGCCATTTAGTCCCTTTGTCTGCTGAAATTAAAACCGTACCGGAATCACCGGAAATAGCACCGAAACCGTAATCATTAAAATGAATGTCGTTTAAAGTTTTAGTTGTAATGGAAGGATGTTCAATCCAACTATCGGCTCCGTCTTGCGTAAAATATATTTTTCCTTTGCTGCAGCAGACAAATCCCTCATTTTCATCGAAAAAAAAAGAACCATTAATATCTTCACTTATTTGGGTTTGATATTCAATATTCCATGAGACACCAAAATCTGTAGTTTTTAAAATTGTGCCGGCTTCGCCGAAACCCATTATTTTTAGTGAGTCAATGACATTTACGGTAAATAGGCTGTTGCTGGTCGTTGGCGGATTTGCCCATTTCCATTCTACTTGTGCTTGCGAACTTTGGTTAACAGCTATTAATAATGCAAATAGAAAAATAATTACACGCATATCGGATTCTAATTTTGATAAAGAAATATTATATTTAACATTGCATTAAATATGAATCAGTTAAATATGTATCATTTTTTACGAAAATTAATATAGTGAATATGAAATTAAGTGATGATGAAAAAAGAGGTTTATTTACGGGATGGGTGCGTAAATATTTTGATCAAAAAGAAACCTATTACCTTTCAATTATTTTTTTTATAGGACTGCTGTTACGTCTAATTTATATTATTCAAACACAGGGTACCCCGTTTTTCCAGCATTTATTTTCCGATTCGGAAATTTATAATTCCTGGGCAATTGAGATTGCCGGGCAGGGAAACTGGTTCGGTACAGACGCCTTTTTTATGGCTCCAATTTATCCATACCTGATGGCAATTTTATACAAAATATTTGGGGATTCGATATTTGTCGTGAGAGTGCTTCAGGCAATTGTAAGCAGTTTTAATATTCTTGTGATCTACTTAATTGGAAGAAACATCCATTCCACATCTGTTGGATATATTGCGGCTGTAATTGCATCAATTTATTCAGTTTTTATTTTTTACAGCGGTGCAATACTTTCCGAGACTCTGCAGACTTTTGTGGTTTCAATACTTATTTATTTTATCTCAAAAAAGAAAGATCAATTTTCCAATACTGATTGGTTGAAGATTGGATTTGTCCTGGGCTTAGCAGCACTTTTCA
>JAENZU010000203.1 GCA_016841125.1 Melioribacter sp.
CAAGACTATTCTTTTTGCTTTTTCTATTTCCTCTGCCGTCGGAGCAAATGCTTGGTGCACAACCTTTATCTGCCTGGGATGAATACAGCCCTTGCCTTCGAAGCCTAAACCTTTTGCTTCAATGACACTTTGTTTAAGTCCATCCATATTTGTTACGTCCGAATAGACAGTATCGATAGCCTGCACTCTTGCTGCTTTAGCTGCATTAACAACCATGCTTCTTGCAAAGAAACTTTCGGTCCCTTCGTCAGTCCTCTGTGTATCGATATCTGCTGTGTAATCTTCAAGTCCTACAGCAAGTGCACAAACCTTATTTGATGAAGATGCTATTTCATATGCTTTAATAACGCCCAATGCACTTTCAATAATAGGCATGAAATAAATATCCTCTTTTAGTTTATGTGTCTGCTTCAATTCTTTAACTGCTGACTCAACATCCAAAACATTTTGTGCCGATTCACATTTGGGAATCAAAATAACATGAACATTGTGAGGTACAATAAATTTGAGATCGTCAAGCCCGCGAGGCAATTGATTTATTCGAACCATTCTCTCAGCACCGTAAAAATCAATAACTCGGAGAGCATTTCTTACTATCAATTGTGCGGCATCTTTTTCAGAATGAGCAACGCTGTCTTCTAAATCCAAAATAATTCCATCGGGATTGTGGAGTCCTGCATTAGGATAGAATTTAGGTTCATTACCTGGTAGATATAACCTGCTTCTTCGCATTCTGTCTTTGGAAGTATGGTAGCGATTATCTTTATTGAAATCAGGTAAATACTCCTTAGCCGTCTCGGGCAATAAGCGTTTTACTGCAAGTTCAAACCTAGCTGCAATTGTCATTGGTAAAGCTCCGGCATCCTCAACTAAAACTTCTGCATGTTCTATCTCAAAGAATTCACACATATCAGTAATAGTTGTCTTAACTGATTCCCCGAACATTGAACTTACTTTGCTTTGCAGATTGATTTTGATTCCGCCGCTTTTCTTTAATTCAATTTCGATGTAACAATCGGAGCGGACGCCCTTGCCTCTTTGACCGGCATTTGATTTTTTATTTGTTGACATTACTTAACCTGTATGTTTAATAAAACAAAGGGGATTGAGATCGTCCCATTTGATAAATTTAAATTACCAATTTACTCATGAATGACTTTACATCCATCTTCTCGCATACGAAGATCATTTCTTTTATTTCAGTTTGTCTCTCTTTTGATAAAAGCTCGGACGATAGTGCTTCAAATTTATTATCCAAATCTATCATTGTCATTGGTTCTCTTGGGTCACCCTTTGGGTACTCAACGTATTCTGAAAATTCCCTGCCGTCTTTGGTTTTAATTACAACCTTTGAAGGCTGCTTTGCAGGAAACATTTTTTCAAACTCTTTTGAGGGTTCACCTTTTATTTTATCGATCACCTCAAATACTTTAGGGTCTTTCAATTTCTCATCCGAAAATGATTCTGTAGTAACCTTTTTATCGACTATAGCTACGGCAAGGCAGTAGGGTAGAGAGTGATCGGCTGTTTCTCTCGATTCTGGTCTGTACTTTGCCGGGTCAAAAAGAATATCATAAGCCTGCGCCAAAGTAGTTACCTTTACTTCTTCTATTTGATCATAATTTAAATTGTTGTTGATCATTACCTTTATTGCGCAAGTAAGATGCGTATGGGATAAAGCTTCTGTGGGGAATGCTTTCATACTGCATTCCAAAATTTTATACTTTTTACCGAGATTCCCGATTAACGCATCAACATCCCAGCTCCATTTAGATGCTCCATCTCTTCCTATCATTTCAACCGGTTTATTTATTTCATTCTTTGCATCCCAGCCGATGAAGCAATCCATAAAACCTTCTTTACCTTCGAATACTTTCTCGGTTCCGCTGTAACCTTTTTGAGCCATCAGCGCTGCAAACACTCCTGCTTGCACAGCCATCGGGTCAACGGTATTTTTCATCATAGTTAATTTACCGGCAGTGGGGCACCCGATCGTGTGGTTATGTGAGCCGCTTATACCAATTGCATTCACCATTTGATCGACGGTTAATCCTAAAAGTTTACCTGCAACAATTGGTGATACAAATTGAGTTAAAGTTGCGTGATGCCATTTACGCTCTCTAATTCCAGGTTTAGCAAATTCACATAGTCGTTGTTCAAATTCATAAGCCAATACTATCGCAACTATAACATCTTTCATTGACGCACCAACCATCTCACCAACAGATAGTGCAGCCGGAATAATATCCGATGGATGCGAAGGATCATCTTTCCAATAAATATCATTAAAATCCAAAGCCCTTATCATTAGTGAATTTACAAGTGTTGCATTTACTGCAGGCATTTTCTTATTGAAACCTATTAACGAAGCTTCCTCTTTCCCGCCCATTTCATCATAAATTTCTCTAATTATATTTACATCTTTGGTGTGGTAACCTCCGTAAGCACATCCGACCGAATCGTATAAGTATCGCTTCACTTCTGTTACAACATCCTCCGGCAGGTCTTCATATTTTAAGTTTACTGCAAATTCTGCAATCTGTCGAGAGATTGATTTTTCCATTAGCATTCCTTTTAGTTTATTTCGACATTTTTATAATTGGCAAATTCTATTATTTTTTGTTTAACTGTCCGAACATCATTATAGCTTAATTGACCTAAACTAAGCTCAATTGATTTTTTCTCTTGTACTTTAAACTCAACGGCAATCGGTTTAATTTTTATAAATTCAAGTTCATCCCAAAAAACTTTTACTTTATTTGAAAAAGCAAGGTGAGCATCCAACTGTTTCTCATCCATTTTAATATGGTACTTTTCAGTTACACTTTTATCGATTAAAGTTCCGGCTAGCAAAAGAATTCCGGTAATTATCCAAACTGCGAAAGTGAATTCGCTCCCGTCGTCTTGCAAATAATCGACTATACCGTTGCCGACATAAACTAAACCCAGTATCAGAAAGAGATACCGCTGAGTGTTGTAATTCTTCGGAAGCGAGTCTTTATAATTAAATTCGAAATTTTCCATTATCATCAAATGTTTTTCTTAACCCAATTTTCTAAACCACCATCTACCACTAATTCTTGAGCCGCGGCTCCAACCGGACTGATTGAGTAATCTTTCTCTGGAGTCGTAAGTAAAGAATTGCTGAAGTTGATTTTTATATTCATTCCGGTTGCAACGGTCAAATTATCATTCCCAAATTTACTTTTTAGATCATCCACGAACTCAGGCGATTCCAAAATTAGAAAACTATTATTAAGCGCATTACGCATATATGTTTGACTTGCGGATCCAACAATAACACACCGAATTCCTCTGTACATAAGAGCGGTTGCGGCTTGTTCTCTTGAACTGCCAGTTCCGAAATTATAACCGCCAACAAGTATATCGCCCGCCTTTACAAGCTCGTTAAATTTAGGATCATAGTTTTCCATTACAACTTTTGCCTGGTCTTCCGGTTTGAAATCGTCAATGTAAGTATATTTGCCGGGATAAATACCATCGGTATTCAAATTATCTTGGTAACAGAAAATAACATCACCACTAATGCTTTCAGTAAATCCATCAATAATCTTTATTTTCGGGATTCCCTTTTTCGGTTTCGGATTTGTTTTAATATCACCTTTCAATACATTTTTACCGCCATTCGAAGGAAGATCAATTTTACCGGATAAAGCGGATGCGGCAACAACTGCAGGAGATGCCAAATAAGCTTCAGCATTTTTCGATCCCATTCTTCCTTTGAAATTTCTGTTAGTAGCTGAAATACCAACTTCGCCGTCTTCCAGTAATCCGGCACCAAGCCCTATGCATGGTCCGCAACCGGGGGGAAGCGGAGTTGCTCCGGCATCAATTAGCGCTTGCCAGTCGCCTCGTTTTTCACTTTCTGCCTGTACTTCACTTGACGCTGCAGCGATATAAAATTTTACATTTTCATTAATCTTTTTTCCTTTTAAAACTTCTGCTGCCTCAGCAATATCATCCACTCTGCTGTTAACACATGAAACTAAATATGCTTTGTTGATTTTAATATTTTTATCTGATAATTCTAAAGCGCTGTTCATAACCTTAACAGTATTTGGTCCTGAGATGTAAGGATCGACGGTACTGAGATCGAGCGAGAGTGTTTTGGAGTAATAGGCATCTTCATCAGGCTGCAATTCTTTTATTGAATTTTCTAACTCTGATATTCTAGCATCATTTAATCTGGGATGTTTTCCATTACCGTCAGCATCAGATGGAACACCTGCCAAACCTCTTTCCATAACGAAAGCGGTTCTATTTTTCAGCCAATCTATTGTAATGTTATCAATTGGAAATACGCCGCCGAGGGCTCCCCATTCGGTAGTCATATTTGCAATAGTCAAGCGTTGGTCAACGTTTAATTCCGTAATTCCATCACCCACAAACTCTACTATGTGGTTAAGTACTTCATCATTATTAAAATATCCGCATAACGCAATTATTACATCTTTGCCAACCACGCCTTTACGGAGTTTACCTTTTAGTTCAACTTTTACAACCGGAGGAATTTGCCACCAAGTTCTGCCTGTGGCCCAGATTGCAGCAGCATCGGTTCTTACAATTGGAGTCCCCAAGCAGCCTATACCGCCGTACATATTCGAATGACTATCGGATGCGACCACAACCGTGCCCGGCCAGGCATAACCTTCTTCCACCATAATTTGGTGACCGATACCGCGCCCTGCAGGATAAAAATCAGCCCCCATCGATTTAGAGAACTCTTCAATCTTTCTATATTTCTCTAAATTCTTTTCGGAGGTATCTTGAATATTATGATCAAGGGTATGAACTACTTGACGCGGGTTAGCAAATTTTACCGCGCCGATACTTTTAAATTTAGGAATCACTGCGCCGGTATTATCGTGTGTCATTACGTAAGCTGGTTTTATTGATACAAAATCACCGGATTGAACTACTTGACCTTCATCTAATCCGACTGCAAATTTTTGAACTATTTTTTCTATTAAATTTTGATTCATTTTAATCTCCAAATTTTTGAATGGAACACAGATGACTCAGATTCAACAGATTTTCACTGTGTTTTTTCAGTATAATCAGTGTTATCTGTGTGCAATTATATAGACGTAAAGTAACCGCATCTTTAAAGGGTTCGAAGCTTACGAAGTCTGCATGATGAACAATGATAGATTCAACGGTGCGTTTTCCTAAATCTCCTTCTTTAGAATGATAAGCTATTATATGCTGCACTTCAGCCGGCAGCCCGAAACGGTCCGCAATAGAAACACCGCTGAATGGATGACGAAGTAATTTACCTTCTTTGCTGGTTGTCAATTTACCATCAACAATTTCATATTCCAAAAGTTTACCAACGTCAATCAGTATTGCTCCGGCAATTAAAATATCCATGTTGATCTTCATCTCATCACCGAAGTTTTTCTGCATAATGTTTGCAATCTCAACCGAGAGATGAACTGCGGTTCTTTTGTGATTCATAAAAGTAACATTGCAGTTATCAATTAGTAATGAGAAAGGTATCTTTTCTAAATCTTCAGTTGATAGGACGCTGTTCTCTACTGCATATTCCCAGCAAAGATAAACTTTCTCTTTTAGATCGTTATCTTTAATCCATTCAATTTCCGGCCAAATTTTTTTTATTTTTTCTCTCATAATTTAAAACTCCGTTGTGTCAATTTTGCTGAAGTGAATGTTCCAATTTTTTATTTGATAAAACTTGATACGCTTTAATTCCCAGTAATACTGCTAAGGCGAATAATACCAAAGAAATTAAGGCTAAAATATAATTGTTTTGTACGAATAGATTATTATAACATAACATCACAAGGGCAGATAATGTTACTGCAAACATGAAGAGCATCGGCAAAAGAGTGAATAAATAATTCAAATTTAGGTTGGCTACCCAAACTGTAATCGCCAGTAAAGCTAGCGCTGCCAAAAGTTGATTAGCGCTTCCAAATACTGGCCATAGCGTCATAGTCTGACCGCTGAAAGTTAATGCCAAACCGAGAACCACTGTAATGGCGGTTGATACATATCTATTTTTCACCAAAACGATTTGCTCGGTTTTTGATGCATCTTCAAAAAATTCTTGAAAAGCATACCTGCCTAATCGTGTTGCGGTATCGAGTGTAGTTAATGCAAATGCGGATACTGCCAGAGCGACAAAGGATTGTGCGGCTGCGACTGAAATTCCCAAAACCGGAATTGCATTTATGAAATTTGCAACTCCTGCTGAAAATGCCGCTACCGGTCCATGCTCAGTCAGAATTGTCAGAAACTTTTGATGATCTAATGATGCAACAGCAATTAGAGCAAGTACTGCTAAAACTCCTTCGATGAGCATTCCGCCGTAACCGATTATTTTCGCATCGGTTTCCTTATCTAATTGTTTAGAAGTAGTTCCGCTCCCGACTATCGAATGAAATCCGCTGATAGCGCCGCAAGCCACTGTAACAAAAAGGGCAGGGAAGAGGAACCCTATTTTGTCTAGTTCAAATGTTGCAAATGCGGGAACATGCATTACGGGCATAGCAAATAATAATCCTGCAATACCGCCAATCATCAGTGCATAAAGGAAATAGGAATTCAAATAGTCTCTCGGTTGAAGAAGAATCCATACAGGAGCTACAGAGGCGGCA
>JAENZU010000204.1 GCA_016841125.1 Melioribacter sp.
CTCCTCTCCGACACATTCGCCAATTCAGCTAACGCTATCGACATGAAATCCATTGCGAGCGCCATCGGCTGTCCGTGAAAATTTCCCCCTTCGAGGTGGTCTCCGTCATCGGGAAAAATAAGAGGATTATCATTAACGGAATTGATTTCAACCTCAACTTTGGAAACGACATAATCTACCGCATCTCTTGAGGCGCCGTGAATTTGAGGAATGCAGCGGACGGAATAAGAATCCTGCACCCTGGAATCACCCTCAACATGAGAAGCTCTTATTTCACTCCCTTCTATTAATGCAAGCAAGTTTTCGGCACTGTTAATTTGTCCGTTAAACGGGCGCAATTCATGCAGTCGTTTATCGTAAGCTTTATCCGTTGATCTTAATGCTTCGTGGGATAACGCCCCGCTAATATCCGCCACTTTAACAATCTCTTTTGCACGTAATGAAATAAATGCCGCAAAGGCAGTCATCATTTGAGTGCCGTTAATTAAAGCCAATCCTTCCTTTGCAGAAAGTATAACCGGAGACAACCCGTTCTTTTTAATCAAAGTTTTAGCACTAAACACTTTACCGAAACAAGTTGATTCATCAACTTTTTTAAATTGCTGCGCTTTACCTTTACCTATCATTGCAAGCACCAGATGTGAAAGAGGCGCCAGATCTCCGCTTGAACCAACAGAACCCTGAGACGGGATATAAGGAATGATATTTTTGTTTATCATTTCGATAAGCAATTGCAGTGTTGAAAGTCTAATACCCGAATGCCCGCGGGCTAAAGCGTTTACTCTCAGCAGCATCATAATTTTAATAATGAAAGGGGGCAGCGGATCGCCGACTCCGGCAGCGTGACTGATTATCAAATTTTCCTGCAGTTTCTCCAAATCCTTTTTAGAAATGGAAACATTTGCGAACTCGCCGAAACCGGTTGTGACCCCGTAAATTACTTTATCCTCTTCAACCCATTTGTCGATAAGCCTCCGGGCTTTATTAACATTCTTTTTAGCACCGGGCGTTAATTCAACTGCGGGGCTTTCTTTTATAAAATGATCTATTTTGTCTAATGTTAGTGTTTTACCGTCTAGTTTTAGTTTCATTTTAAATTCCTATTCTTCAACCTTTCGCTTTTTCAACCTCTCCCTTAATCCCTCTCCCCGCCTTAAAAACCGGCGGGTAAACTTAGTAATGCGAGGAGAGGGAAAAACTTTTAAATAAACCTCCTTCCCTTACATGGGGAGGAAAAAACATCCTTTACACACCCTTCTCCGCTAAAAGGAGAGGGAAAAACAATTTTGAACCCCTCTCCTTGATAAGGAGAGGGGCAGGGGTGAGGTCGTTTTTTATTCTGCAATCAAACTTTTAATTTTGCTGTCGTTTACAACCGAGGCGCGGTATTCAATTTTTGCGGTACTGTCTTCATATTTAATTGATAGAACATCTGCGAGTGAGTGAATCTGGGATAATAGTTTACTTTGTGCTACATGCAATTCAATTTCATTTTCCACAAAATTTTTATTGTAAATATCTTCCAGCATTTCGAGCAGTTTATTAATGTTCATTCCTCTCTGCGCGCTCAGCAAAATCGAATTCGGGTATTTATTTGCTGCATAATCTATTATGTGTTTGTCGCTGATAAGATCTACTTTATTGAAAACTTTGATCTGCGGTTTTGTATCGCAGCCGAGATCTTTTAGAGTGTCTTCCACAACTTGAATGTGATCTTCGTAATAAGGATGAGAGATATCGATAAGCTGCAGAATAAAGTCTGCCTGCTTAACTACATTTAAAGTACTTTTGAATGAAGCGACAAGATGATGCGGCAGTTTTCTTATAAATCCGACCGTATCACTCAAAAGAATTTTTTTGCCCTTAGATAATTCAAGAGCCCGGGTTGTTGAATCCAGCGTTGCGAAAAGTTTATCTTCCGCAAGTACATCCGCATCGGTCAGCCGGTTCAAAAGGGTTGACTTACCGGCATTAGTATATCCCACGAGAGAAGCCGTAATGAAATTTTGCCGCTGCGAACTTTTAGTGATCTGCTGCGATTCTATTTTGTTGAGTTTGTCTTTTAGTTTAGCGATGCGTGTTCTGATTATTCGCCTATCGGTTTCAATCTGTGTTTCACCCGGACCTTTGGTTCCGATTCCGCCGTACTGTTTGGATAAGTGTGTCCACGCCCGCGTGAGTCTCGGCAGCATATATTGAAGCTGTGCAAGTTCAACCTGTGTTTTGGACTCATTAGTGCGCGCGTGCGAAGCAAATATATCAAGTATCAGCCCGCTTCTATCCAGTATTTTTTTGTCGATCATTTTTTCAAGATTTCGGACTTGAGTGGGATTTAGGTCATCGTCAAAAATTATGAGAGATATATCATTCATTTCCGCGAGTTCCGCAATTTCTTCGGCTTTACCCTTGCCGATAAAATAAGCGGGATCAATCCGGTCTCTGTCCTGCATTATTTTCAGCACTGTTTCAGCGCCCGCGGTATCGGCGAGCATTTCAAGTTCATCTAAATGTTCATTTACGGTATCAATCAAAACATTATTGGTTTTGATAGTTACCAGAATTGCCTTTTCGGTTTTATTGTCTTGTATTTCCTGCATAGATGTTTTATTCAACTTATTATTTTTGATTTATTTCAGTTAGTTCTTTCTTTGCATTACGTGCAACCGTCATTTCAATTAAGGCAAGAATAAGCGCGATCAAAATAAAGTAGCGCCACAGTTCCGAACCGAATCTTGCCTGGTAAATTTTTGCGGTAAAATTCTCTTTAGAAGAAAGCCGCATAAGTGTACCTTTAAAATTTATTTCCTCAAGATAATTCTCGAACGCCTCATCATCGTAATCTATTATTGATTCCTTCTCATCGGGATTAACGCTTACAAAATCAATTAGTTGATCGCCGGAATAAAACTTGTAAGTTCCCAACTCTTCGGTTTTGATGTAAGATAAATAATTGCGGCTGCGCAATGTGTCGGTATTTACAAATTCTTCTTTGCCGCCTGGTTTAACTATTTTGATTTGCGGAAGCCGGCTCCCTTTTAAATTTATTAGCACGGTGCTTCCCGCTAAGGTCTTTTTACTTCCTTCTACATTATTAGTTAAATAGAAAACCGATTTATTAACCAGCGGTGCAAAAGCAGCTTTAACGGGAAAATCGCTGCTGTTAAGCATTGGCGGTGTATTGAAAAAGAGAATTTTACCGGAACCGTATTGATGCTCGCTTAAGAAGGAAGTGTTGTCGAGAAGACTAATTATATTTTTACCCCTGCTGCCTGCGCGTACATCCATGTAATAATAAATTTCCGGCGATTCAATTTCGGGTGAATCGTTTGTATCGAATAAGTTTAGAAATATCGGATGCTGAAAATCGACTTTGTCGAACTTAATAGAATTTTCAATTTTATTTTTCTCCCCTCTAAAAGCCGAAGGCTTCGGAATGTTTAATTCCGTGCTAAGTTCCTGCACTTTAGCAATAGACGTATTGGCGGCAGGCATATAAATTAAACCTCCGCCATCTTCGAGATACTCTTTTAACCGCGTGTAATTGTTAATTCCGTTTACGCCTACAATTATTATTGCATTAAAATCCAGCAAGTTTAAAGATGATATTTGGTTGAGTCCCCGTTTGGCAATTTCGATGCTGCTGTTATTCCCGCTATTGCCCAAAGCTAATTCTACGAACCTGGAATCGGCAGGATTATCCGTAAGCAATAGAACATTTATTTTCTCGGGCACTAAAAAGCTTAAGTACCTTCGGTTGTCTTGAAGAATTGCATCATCTTCCAATTCGGTCATTACTTCAATTAAACCTGCATCTTTAAGCGTGGTTTCGAAATTCACCTGTTTCGATTCACCCGGTTTTAGAGAGATGCTCTGCTGTGCATTTCTGCTGCCATTAATAAATAATGAAGCAATCGAATTTGTAACCGGAATAGATGAGTGGTTTGCAAAAGTTGCCGAAAAGCTGATTGGTTTGTTTCTCTCAAAAATTTGATTGTTCAGTTCAAAATCGGCGATGGATACATTATTTATTTTTTCATCTCCAAAATTGAAAAGATAGAGCTTCACTTGATCATTAAGTAATAGTCCCAAATCCGAAAGTGAAGATTTTGAATCGTAAATAGTTGTCTTTTGGAGATCCGAAAAAATGTAAATTTCTTTATTAAAATTTTGAGAATTGTAAACTATATCCGCAGCTTCAACAACCGCATTGTTTAATGATCTGCTGATATTTGAAACCGAAGCATTTTCGATGAATGACCGCACTTGAGTAAAATTAGTAGTTGGTTTAATTTGCTGCTCATTAGAGGTAGTAATAATCGATATTTCATCACCTTCCTGAAATTCATCCAAAAGAGTTTTCATCACTTCTTTTGCCTGATTGAAGGAAGAGCCGTTTTCATCCACGACAGACATGCTGAATGAATTATCGAGAACAAACACCGCTGTGGTTTTCGCTGCCGAAGCTGAACCGCCGAGCGATACGCTCTCAATTGTGGGGCGTGCGAACGCGGCAACCAAAAAAAGGATGAGTGCAATACGAAGCGCAAGTAAAATCCACTGCTTTATCCTTACCCGCTTGATCTTCGTTTTCTGCAATTCTTTTAAAAATGAGAGTGTGCTGAATTCAATTCTTTTTAATTTTCTTAAATTCAGCAGATGTATAATTACAGGGATGGAAGCCGCAAGCAGTCCAAATAATACGGCAGGATTAAGAAATACCATTTAGTTCTTTCAAATAATTATTTATGTTTTTATTAAAATATGTTTCCAAGATAGATTTTAATTTCAAATTCATTTCGTTCACAGACTTATCCCGCTTTAATTGAGGCTGTCTCAAAAGTATAAAAAACCGTTAAAACGGTTATTAAAGGTTGTGTTTTTCGCTCGTATTCCCACGTTTGAAAACGTGGGTTAATACTCAATAAACCTTTATATACAACCTCGCTGGGAGGTTGAGTTCAAAAAGTATTATTTATCAAAACAGTCTTTATTATATTCAAAATATTCTCAATATCTTAACACAAACCATCAAGAATTTATTTTAGCAGCGGATCTATAAATTGAAATTACTTTATCCGTCAAAATATCAATTTCAAAATTTTCGGTAATTCTTTTTCGCGCTTCAGTTCCGAATTCTTTTCTTTTTACCGGAGATTGGATGAGTAGTTCCAGCTTTTCCGCTAAGTCTTTGCCATTCTGTTTTTCGAAAAGATATGAAGTAACGCCATCAACGGCAATATCTAAAACACCATCCGAATTTGAACAGACACTCGGCTTACCCATTGCCATCGCCTCTGTAAGCGCAATACCAAAAGCTTCGCTGTGAGATGGAAATGCAAAAATATCCATTGCTGCTAAAACATTGGGTGTGTCTTTTCTGAAACCTGTGAATATCACTTTACCGGACAAACCAAATTCTTCAACCATTGATTTGATCTTTTCTGCGTAATCATCTTCTCCGCGGCTCGGTTCTCCCACAATCATAAATTTCAAATTATTGTATTCGGAGCAAAGTTCTTTTGCGGCAATTAAAAATTCTTCGTGTCCCTTTCCCCAACTGAACCGGGCGAGCATTCCAATTACCAAATCTTCGGCGGCAATTTGATATTCTTTCCGGACCTTTTCTCCATCGGCTTTTGCCGGATCAAAAACTGTTGTATCAACACCGTTGTGCAGCAAACGAATTTTATCTTCACTTAAAGGAGTTGTATCAATTAAGTTTTTTTTGATAACATTACTGATTGCCAGGGCAATGGAAACTCTATCGTAAAGTTTTTTGTGGAACAAATCTTTTTTAACGATGAACGAACCGACCTGCTTTGTTAAGATAAGCGGAATATTTGAGAATATTATATTCAGCGCCGGAACTAAAATCCATAAGTCCTTAGATGCCTGTGTGTGTACTAAATCGTATTTGTTTTTTCTTATCAAGTTGGCAACCCTGATCGATTCAACCGGGTGAAAATAGCTGTAGGCTTTTGCTGTATGAATCATTATACCAAGACTGTTAGCTTCAATATGAATGCGTGACTCCGGGTAGCAGAGCAATTCAGTGTGAATTTCTCTATTTAACAATTTTTTAATTGCCGTCAGGGTGAACATTTCCATTCCGCCCCAACTTTTTGATAAGCAGCTGTAAAGAATTTTCATCAATATATCTTTTTAATTTTCGCACCTCTGAAATAGTGCAGTAAAATCTCATCGAAGTTATACCCCATCTCGCTCATCACCGCAGCTCCTATTTGGCAGAGCCCGACTCCGTGTCCCCAGCCTGCACCGTAAAGCGTAAACTTGCCCGGTATTCCGTCGGTTACATCCTGCTTTTCAACCACAAATGCGGAACTGTACAAGTGAGATTTGGACAATATCTTTCTGATTATCAATTCTTTTCCGAACGTTAATGTTTTCTTTGTACCCACAACTTTAAGTTTTATAAGTCTCCCGGAAACGCCTCTCTCGATGGGGATCAAATCTACGATCTGTCCGAAATCGTAATTGGATCGTTTATTAATTAATTCACTAATTTCGGATTGCGAGTATTCAACTTTCCACCTGTAAAAATCTGTAGTTTCGAGATCGTAATCCTGCAGAACCTGAGATAGAATTTTACGATCCTTTGTATT
>JAENZU010000205.1 GCA_016841125.1 Melioribacter sp.
AACTCCCACATTGGATTATTATGCCTCTTGTATTTCTTTTTATGCTGATTGACGATGGGCAGATAAAAAGATTTTTTCTAAGCTATATTCCAAACAGATATTTTGAAATGTCTCTGACAACTATTTCGAATGTCGATAATGCACTTGGCAGCTTTTTAAGGGGCCCACTGCTGGAGTGTTTAGCGGTTGGCGCTACAATTTCTTTCGGGTTGATTTTAATTGGCATAAATGTACAAGCCTCTTTAATTATAGGCATCATAACAGGTTTGGCAAACGCGATCCCAATTTTCGGTCCGGTTTTAAGTTTAGTACTAGTTTTAGGTTATTCTGTTTTAGTGGAAAATGTATCACCATTAATTCCATTTCTATCGGGGGCGGATATAATTGCCGCGGGTTTAGTGATTGTACTTCTTGCACAATTTTTAGATGAAGTTATCTACCAGCCGCTAATAATCGGAAAAGCTGTTCAAATTCATCCTGTAGTTGTTATATTAGGTGTTGCAGCGGGGTCACTGCTATTCGGTTTTTCGGGAACGTTATTGGCAATACCGGCAATTGTAATTTTTAAAGTGGTACTTTCAACTATTTATACCCAGCTAAAAGCCTACTTTATAATTTACTGAGCTGCTTCAATTGTAAAGTGAAATTCGCTCCATTTGTCAATCTCACTATCGGCCCAAATTTTACCACCGTTTTTTTCAACAAATTCTTTACAAAGCAGAAGTCCTAAACCTGTTCCGCCTTCACCTTTGGTTCCTTCTCTGCTTACTTTACTTTTAATATTGAAAATATTATTGAGTTCATCTGCGTTCATTCCAATTCCGGTATCTTTAATTCGCACTTCCCATTCATTGTGGTGTTTTTCCGCATTCAATTCAATTCGACCGTTAATATTGGAAAATTTAATTGCGTTTGAAAATAAATTACGCAAGACGGTTTCTATCATATTTACATCACCAAATGCCTCTGCACTTGAATCGATATTATTGTAAACATCAATATTTTTGCTGTCAATTCCGTTGAGGTTAAGTTCAATAACATTATTCGCAACAGTTCTAAGATTAAATTTTATTGGATGATATTCAATTCCGCCCGTTTTGAGTCTTGCCCAATTTAACAGGTTTTCCAGCAGGTTATAAACACTGCGTGCAGATGAATTAATATCTCTCGATACTTCGGTAATTTCTTCAGTTCGTAACGATTGAGAATTCTCCGATAAATATTCTGTAAAGCCGAGTAAATTGAAAAAAGGATTTTTGAGATCATGAGCAATAATAGAGAAAAATTTGTCTTTGTCTGCGTTTAAAACTATTAACTCTTCCCTCTGTTTTTTAATTGTCAAATGAGAAGTTACCCGTACCATTACTTCGGGCTGAGACAAAGGCTTTGTGATGTAATCAACGCCCCCGGCTTCAAAACCTCTGATTTTATCGACTATATCAGAAAGAGCGCTCATAAATATAACCGGAATATTCTTTGTCTTTGGATTTGTGGTTATTCTCTTGCAAACCTCAAAACCATCGATACCCGGCATCACAATATCCAGCAGAACAAGATCCGGAATCTCACGGTCAACCAGTTCAAGGGCGCTTTCTCCGTCTTGAGCAAGCAATACCTTTAAACCGTTTTTACTGAGGTATTCGTGTACAAGTCCTAAATTTGTTGAATTATCGTCAACAACTAAAACCTTTGAGTTTTCGATGTAGTTACTTACCATAAAAGTTCAGTACCGAATAAAGTGTTTCTAAGTTTATTTATTTAAGGGCTTGTTTCAAGTTTAATTAAATATATAGCCTAATTTATTTAATATTTAAAAAAACACCCCAATCGAAAATAAATTACCGAAAATCTTTTTTTAATTATTCACGTTACTCAAAATCTTGAAAACATCCTGTTATTCCCGCATGTTTTAAGCACTAATCTCTGATAGATGCCCGATTATCCCGACTCGTCGGGAAGGGCATGGCACATGCGTAAGGTGGCTTAATAATTCAACTTAGATATTTTTCGAGGAAATGCTAGAAATATTAAATTCATTAGGCGGATCGCAGCTTTAGAATAGGTGAGTTAAACGAAATAATTTTTTATTGTATTTCTATTACAGATATATGTTTAGATTGATTTATTCCAAACATTAA
Organism: Melioribacter sp.; assembly: GCA_016841125.1. Classification (GTDB taxonomy): domain Bacteria; phylum Bacteroidota; class Ignavibacteria; order Ignavibacteriales; family Melioribacteraceae; genus JAENZU01. Next base: position 2,139 of record JAENZU010000205.1, read on the forward strand.
TTTTAATACTATTATTCAATCTGTAACTGACAAACTTTAAATCTCTAATAAAAAGAGTATTAAATTGTTCTTTATTGTAAGAGTCTAATTTTATTAACTTTCTCGTAAATGGATCATATTTAAATGGTAGAAATCCGCAATTTATTAAAATATCGGAGACTTTTTCATTTTGAATTCCATAAAATTTATTGCTGAAATTAATTTCTACTATAATAGCCTTTAGATTATTATTTTTTAGGATGGATTGACTGCCCTCAAGAACAAACTTTTCATAACCTTCAACGTCAATTTTCATAAGCGATACATTTTTTTTATGACATATTTTATCCACAATATCAACTTGGATTTCAACAGAGTTTTTATAATCACTATTAACAATACGGTTCATCGTACCTTTATCGGTTGAGAAGAATAAACTTGAAGATTTGTCGGCCACACCAATGTTAAGCGCAAGTACTTTATCTGTAAGATTATTTATACGTAAGTGCTTAGTCAATTTTTGAAAGGTGCCCGGAACTGGCTCTATCGAAATGGAATTGCATTTTTTGATTCCGGAAGCAAGAAGTGAGTAGTGTCCAACATTTGCACCAATATCAAGAAAAAGGTCTTCGGATCTTAAAAAATGCAGCACAAACATAGATTCATAAAACTCATATAATCCGCAATATATGTTTCCAACAATTCCACCATCGTCTTTACCGGCATAAAATACTAAATTATCAATCCATTTATATTTGATTTCCGGTCTTATTTGAATGAGCAAATGGAATAGAATATATCGCCATAAAGCTTTGATTCTATGATCTTTTGAAATAGGATGTTTGCGAAATTCTAGATTTCGTGATTTTATTCTTTGAATTATTTTTTTGATCAAGAACTTCCCCCTCTTCTTTTGCTCAGTTTTTATAGAATTCAAGTTGAAGTTGAACTTGAACTGGTTCAAAATAAAAATGGAATTTTTGGTTAAAAATTAAAGTTGAAAAACAATCTACATATATTCTTACTTAATAATTCAGGATAGGGCTAAGCCATCGTTCAGCTTCTTTTGTGCTAATACCTTTTCTTCTTTTGTAATCTTCAACTTGATCTTTCCCGATTTTACCAACATTAAAGTATTTCGCGTTAGAATTGGCAAAATAAATTCCGCAGACGGAAGCGGCCGGGTACATTGCCAAATTTTCTGTTAGTTTAATTGATGTAAGCTTTTCAACATCTAGCAGCTTGAATAATTCGGGTTTTTCTGTGTGGTCGGGTTGGGCGGGATAACCGGGGGCAGGTCTAAATCCGGTATATTTTTCTTTAATTAATTCACTATTAGATAGCTGTTCATCACACGTATAACCCCAGAAATCGGTTCTGACTTTTTTGTGCAGCAATTCTGTAAAGGCTTCTGCAAGTCTGTCTGCAAGTGCTTTCAGCATAATACTGTTATAGTCGTCATTATCTTTCTCAAACTTCTCAATCCATTTTTCGATTCCGATACCCGCGGTAACAGCAAATCCGCCTATGTAATCGAGCTTACCAGATTCTTTCGGTGCAATAAAATCGGCTAATGCAATATTGGGCTGACCCGCCGATTTTTTACTTTGCTGCCGGAGCGTATGAAAAATTGTTTTAACACCGGTTCTATTTTCATCGGTATAAAGTTCAATATCATCTTCAATTGAATTTGCTGGGAATAACCCGTAAACTCCATTTGCGGTAAGCCAATTTTCAGAAACAATTCTATCCAATAAATTATTGGCATCATCAAATAATTTTTTAGCTTCAACCCCCCATTTTTCGTCTTGAAAAATATCCGGGTATTTTCCTTTCATTTCCCATGTGATGAAGAAAGGTGTCCAATCTATAAACTCTCTTATCTCGGCAAGCGGATAATTTAGGCAATGACTAACACCCAATTTATTAGGAGTGTAAATCGTTTCTTGATTCCAATCGATTTGTACTTTATTTTTTCTAGCTTCTTCTAAGGAAATGAAATTTTTTGAATCTCCTTTTTTCCGGTGAATCTCTCTTATTAGTTTGTACTCTTCTGCAATTTTTGCCGCAAAGGAATCTTTGTTTTCCTCGTTCAACAAATTTCCTACAACGGAAACACTACGTGATGCATCAAGCACATGAATAGTTGGCTCACTATAGCCGGGTTCAATTTTAACAGCGGTATGAACCCTGGATGTTGTTGCACCCCCGATCAGCAAAGGAAGTTTGAATCCTTGCCTCTCCATTTCTTGTGCCACATAAACCATTTCATCCAGGGATGGTGTAATTAATCCGCTGAGACCAATTATATCTACCTTTTCTTTTATTGCGGTTTCGAGAATTTTATTTACCGGTACCATTACACCGAGATCAACTACATCGTAGTTATTGCAGCCCAGCACAACACCGACTATGTTTTTGCCGATATCATGCACATCCCCTTTAACCGTGGCTAATAGCACTTTCCCGGCTGGTTTGGAAGAACCCGCTGCTTTTTTTTCAGCCTCAATGTAAGGAATTAAATGTGCAACGGACTTTTTCATTACCCGTGCACTTTTTACTACTTGGGGTAAAAACATTTTTCCGGAACCAAATAGATCACCCACCACATTCATTCCGTCCATCAAAGGTCCTTCTATCACATCAATAGCTGCAGGATATTTTTGACGGGCTTCTTCGGTATCCTCTTCGATGTAGTCAACAATACCTTTAATTAATGAATGCTTCAGCCTTTCTTCAACCGGATGTTCACGCCATTCTTGTTTTTGAACTTCTACTTTATCTTTCTGTTTAATTTTATCGGCAAATTCAAGAAGCCGCTCTGTTGAATCAGGTCTTCTATTTAAAATAATATCTTCAACTCTTTCCAATAGTTCTTTATCAACTTCAGCATAAACCTCCAATTGTCCAGCGTTTACAATGCCCATATCCATGCCGGCTTCAATTGCGTGATATAAAAATGCTGCATGAATGGCTTCTCTAACGGTATCATTTCCTCTAAAAGAAAATGATACATTGCTGACACCGCCGGAGACTTTAGCAAATGGAAGATTTTTCTTAATCCAGCGGGTCGCATTTATAAAATCAACAGCATAATTATTATGCTCTTCAATACCGGTTGCAATGGCAAAAATGTTCGGATCGAAAATAATGTCGTACGGTGGAAAGCCAACTTCTTCGGTTAGAATTTTGTATGCTCTTTTGCAGATAGATATTTTTCTTTCAAATGTATCAGCTTGACCTTTCTCATCGAACGCCATAACAATTACGGCGGCACCATATTTAAGAACTTTCCTTGCATGCTCTTTGAATTTTTCCTCACCCTCTTTCAAACTGATCGAGTTGACAATACCTTTACCTTGCAGGCATTTCAGTCCCGCTTCAATAACATCCCATTTGGAAGAATCCAGCATGATCGGGAGTTTGGCAATGTCCGGTTCTGAAGCAACGAGATTGAGAAATTTAACCATTACGGATTGAGAGTCAATCATACTTTCATCCATATTGATATCAATTATCTGGGCTCCGCCTTCAACTTGATCCCGCGCTACAGAAAGTGCTTCTTCGTAATCTTCAGATTTAATTAATCGCGCAAACTTACGTGAGCCGGTAACATTTGTTCGTTCGCCGATATTAACAAAATTAGTTTCTGGGCGTAAAACCAGCGGCTCCAATCCGCTTAATCTCAAATAGGATTCAATTTTTGGTATTTTACGCGGCTGCAGATTTCTAACTGTTTCTTCAAAATCTTTAATGTGTTCAGGAGTTGTTCCGCAGCAGCCTCCAACAATATTGAAAAATCCTGAATCGGCATATTCTTTTAGTACTTCGGACATTTGCTGAGGGGATTCATCGTATTCCCCAAATTCATTTGGCAATCCTGCGTTGGGGTATATGCTGATGTTGCAGTCGGCAATTCTTGATAATTCCTGAATAAACGGTCTCATCTGTTTAGGACCTAGAGAACAATTCAATCCAACGCTTAATAAATTTTTAGTATGAGAAATTGATGTCCAAAATGCTTCTGTCGTTTGACCTGAAAGAGTTCTTCCGCTTTGATCAACTATGGTACCTGAGATCATAATCGGCAGCGCTTTACCCAGCTCTTCAAATTGACTTTGAACTGCAAAGATAGCGGCTTTGGCATTTAATGTATCGAAAATCGTTTCGATCAAAAGTATATCGGCGCCCCCGTCGATCAGCCCTTTGGCTTGGGTTGAATATGCTTCAACAAGATCATCGAATGAAACCGCCCTATAACCGGGGTCATTTACATCCGGAGACAAAGATGCTGTTTTATTTGTTGGTCCTAAAGCTCCGGCTGCAAATCTGGGTTTATCGGGATTTAACTTAGTGAATTTCTCGGCTGCCAGTTTTGCAAGTTTGGCTGATGCAAAATTCAGCTCGTATGCAAGATCACTCATTTTATAATCATCCAGCGAGATAGCTGTAGCATTGAAAGTATTTGTTTC
>JAENZU010000206.1 GCA_016841125.1 Melioribacter sp.
AATGTAGAGTTCATCATCAAAGCCCTCTTCCCGTTTGGACTTTTTATGAGCTCCTCTGAATACAATTGATTCACCATCGGGAGAGAAAATGGGATCCGCAAAATAGACTAAGCCCGGGTCAACTTTTTTAATGAGATTTCCGCTTTTATTAATAATGTAGAAAACTGAATCGACAATTTGATTGGGGAAAATAATTATTTCTGTTCCGTTTTTTCGTGAACCGAAAAAACTATCTCTCAATCTTATGTCGGAAATATTTCGAACATTATTTCCATCGGCATCCATTTCATAAAGGATATAATCCCGGTGCTCTCTTCCCCGGTCGGAAACGAAGTAAATCTTATCTTTGTATGCATAATATGCCCAATCGAGACCTTCCCAATTGGAAATGTTTTTTTTATCGCTTCCGTCCAAATTCATGGAATAAATTTCGTAATTGTCGGCTTCTTCATTTTCTAAAACATTGTAAATCACTCTCAACTTTTCCTGTGCGGTTAACGAAACGGCTAATAGAATCATTAAATAGATGTAATATTTCATTATCTCCACGCCCCGATTATAAATCCTTTTAAAGTGAAAGAAACTACAATATATCCGCAATTGATCAAAATATATTTGAGCGACTTCTTTTCAAAAAGTGAAATAATAGCAAATGCCATTGCTGCCCACCCGAATCCGGCAAGCAATCCGGCTTGCAATCCCCAAAGCGCATCGGTTTGAGCGTCCCCCAAAAAGAATGCAAGGTTGTAGGAGATGATTAAAGAGAGAATAAAAGTAAATCCGAAAGTAACAGCAGGGCTCCCTTTTTTCAAATCTTCTTCAGTAAATTTATTTGCGTCCATCCAGCCTTTATAAAATAAAATTGGTGAGTACCACAAAGCTCCCACAAAAAAATCGGAAACTGCCGCTGCAAATACAGCCAGGTGATTTATATAAATATCTTCCATGTTTTCTCCTTTGTTGTTGAATTCATGTACAATATGAAGATCATTTAATTGGAAGTCTTGTAAAAAATTTACCTATTCTATTGGGATATAATTGAGATGACTTCCGCGTGATGAGAGGTATGTAGTCGGATTCATTCCGCAAAAACGTTTGAATTCATTGGCAAAATGGGATTGATCATAGAATCCAGCACTGAGTGCAATTTCACTCCAATCTACTTCTTTTTGATTTTCTATTTGCTGAATAACTCTTTGAAACCGAACCAGCCTCATGTAAAGTTTTGGAGATACACCCACTTCTTTTTTGAATATGTCAATTAAATGTTTTTGACTGTAGCCTATCTTTTGAGTTAACCTTTTGACCGCGAAAACTGCTGGATAAAGTTTTATTGCATCAACTGCGTATTTAATAAAAGGATTTTCGATCGAATCCCTTTTAAGCTGTTTTATAAAATAGTTATCCAATATATTGAAGCATCTTTTCGGTGTTGGGGATTCCGATAGCTTCTCTCTCAAATCCCAAAATTTTCTTCCCCATATTTCATCGAGTTCAATAATTTTTCCGGTCAATTCCGATAAAGGAAAATTGAAGAAAGGGAAAGCACCCCCAGGTTTGAATTGAATTACAATCATCTCGGAATCCCCGTCGGAATCTTTGGTGATATAATCTTTATGAATTCCTGCAATAAGTCCCTTTTTGAAAGTACCCACCAAATTGAGATCTTCATTGCCGTAAATATTTTTAGGATTGCCCGTCAGGTTAATAACTATATTAACCGTGCCATCCGGCAGAAGCTTTTCCATTTTATACGAAACTTCAAAACCGTTGTAATAGACGTAATTGTCAATTAGCAAATTCAGCGGCGAACGGGGTGTAGTTTGTTCAAATACCAAGACGGCTCTTCAAAGGATAGTTTAACTTTTTATTTGCCGCATTATATTCTGAAATTTGGATAGAGTCAAGTAAAAATACTAAGGGATAATTTTGGGAAAAATATTGCTTATGGGCTTTTAACTTAAAATACTAATTGAATTCGTGATAATTTTGTGATATAAAATTTTTATATTTATTTAAAAATGAGATGTTCAAATGAAAAAAGTACTTATTATTGAAGATGACACAGAGATATCGGATCTATTGGAAATTCATTTAAACGATTTGGATTGCGACGTTACAAAAGCCTTCGACGGCAAAACCGGTTTGAATATTGCACTTTCAGAGCAATTCGATTTGATTGTGCTCGATATTATGCTGCCGGAGAAAGACGGATTTGAAGTTTGTAAAAGTATACGCAAAACGGAAAACTTAACGCCGATATTAATGCTTACTTCTAAATCGGAAGAAATGGATAAAGTTCTTGGACTGGAATTCGGCGCTGATGATTACATGGTTAAACCTTTCGGCATACGAGAATTTATTGCACGTGTTAAAGCCATATTCCGGCGTGTCGAAACTATGCAGCAGACGGATCCCAACTTGAAAGACTTAACATTTGAAAGATTGAAAATAGAAGCGGAAAAAAGACGCGTTATTGTTGAAGGCAATAAAATTGAACTTACACCCAAAGAGTTTGAACTTCTCTATTTGATGGCTTCAAATCCGGGCAAAGCGTTTAGCCGCGAGACTCTGCTGAATCAAATTTGGGGTTATCACTACAGCGGTTACGAACATACTGTAAATTCCCACATTAACCGGCTGCGCGGTAAAATCGAAAAAGATATTAATGATCCCAAATACATACTTACTTCATGGGGCGTAGGCTACCGTTTTAATGACGAATTAGGTGAATAAGATGAAACATTTTTTCAGTTCTCTTTTTTGGAAAATTTCCGCAATTTTTTTACTGATTTTAATTATCATTTCTGGTGTGTACATGTATATTTCCGTTTTCACGGCGGAAATGTATTTTCAGGAAACACGACAGAAGCTCGATCTTTTTGTTGCAGATCACATCGCAAAAGAATATGATTATTACTCCGGCGACGAATTAAATAAAGATGTTATCGAAGAGGTATTTCATAATGTAATGGTGATTAACCCTAGCATCGAAGTTTATTTGCTTGATGAAAAAGGGAAGATACTTGCATATTTCGCACCGGAACATACTATGCAGGCTGAAGAAATTCCGCTCGAACCGATCCATCAATTTTTGAAACAGGAAGAACAGTTTGTGCTGGGACTCGACCCTAAAAACCCACTTACCGAAAAAGCTTTCTCGGCAGCCAAAGTTGAAGATGACGGAAATTTCATGGGTTACATTTATGTGATTCTCGGCGGCGAAGAATATGAAAATGCATCACAGCTTGTTTTCGGAAGTTATATTTTGCGGCTCGGTATACGCTCAATGGCAATAGCGTTAATTACCGCCGCACTTATTGGATTTATTGCAATCGGATTTATAACCAGAAACATTAGAAAAATTAATGGTGTTATTGCAGATTTTCAGAAAGGCAATTTAAATGCACGAATAAAATTAAAAGGGAAAGGGGAGCTGAACGAGTTTGCCAATGCATTCAATTCAATGGCGGATACAATCGTTGAAAATATTGATGAGATAAAAAGAATTGATTCCCAGCGGCGCGATTTAATTGCAAATGTTTCGCACGATTTGCGCACACCTCTTTCGGTAATTCAAGGTTACGTGGAAACCGCTTTGATAAAATCTGAAAATATTTCCGATGAAGAAAAGAATAAATATCTCGAAACGATTTTAAGCAGCACAAAAAGATTAATGAATTTGGTGAATGAATTATTCGAACTATCCAAACTTGAAGCAAAGCAGGTTGAACCGAATGATGAAATCTTTTCAATTGCTGAGCTTGCGCAGGATGTTCATCAAAAGAATTTAATAATTGCGCAAAAAAAGAATGTGGATTTAACGCTTGAAATAAAAGCTGAACACAAAATTGTAAAAGCCGATATCAGCATGATAGAAAAAGTTTTTCAAAATTTGATTGACAACGCTATTAAATATACTCCGGATGAGGGATTCGTGATCATCAGAATAGAATCACAAAATAACAGTGTTGTCACTTCCGTTATTGATAATGGTTTAGGTATTTCCGAAAGTGAACTTCCCCATATTTTTGAACGATACCACAAAAATAAGAGAGTTGCCCAAAAGAGTGATACCAGCACCGGACTCGGGCTGGCGATTGTAAAAAAAATTTTAGAGTTGCATAACTCTAAAATAACCGTTGAAAGTAAAGAAAATGAAGGTGCAACCTTTCAATTCATTTTGAACGCTTACAAATAAAACTTAATTATTTGTAGATATATATTGAATTAACACCTCTCCTCGATGATGCAATTTTATAAACATTCTTTACTCTTTTGTGAAAGTTTCGTGATAGTTGAATTGTAGATTGAAGTCAACAAATCACAATTAAGAGGATGTTATGTTCTACAAAAAAATAATTGTATTTCTGTTGGTTTCATTAATCACCATCGCATTGGTGGGATGTGATAGTGAAGATTCTCCAACTGAAACTACCATGCTCACACCAAAAGACCCCAATACTGCACCTAAAGCTGTAATCGACCGTTTCAGTCCGAGTGCAGGAAATCTATTCGTTCGGGACGCTTCAAACGGACTTCCCGCATCAAATGCTCCGATCAATTTCGATCAAGCTCCCTTTATTACTAAAGGATTCGGACCAGCCGGACAAATAGTTCAGTACTACAATTTTGATGTTCAGCCTGTAAAATCGGCTCCTATCTTTGCACTTTTTAGGGAGGGTGAAAGTATGCCTGTACCGGGGCAGTTAAATATTATTGATGTAATTCCGGGCGAAGCCGATTACAACGATTTCTGGCATGTTCATAAAGTAACCGTTCCTAAAGATTATGTTGCCAACACACTCTCAAATGTTACAGACCTAATGAATTCAGGCTACGCAATTGAAAAAACCAATATGATTGTAAATTGCCCTGTTGTTCCCGAAGGTTCAGCTGCAAACCTGCGTTTTAAAGCTAGTGAATCGAAAGGATTAGTGAGAGGCTGGTATAAAGATAAAGTTGTTTTCTATTTTACCTTTGCCGAAAAAGATTTAATTGTTAGTCCTCCAGCAACCGGTCATCCCGATGTTCCGCTTGCGGAAATATTAGTATCATTTAATATTAATCCTGGAGTAGCAGGCGGCGGTCCTCCTTCGGGATTCAAAACCGAGCCCGGTTTAGATCAAACGCATAACGTTGTGGATACCGTGCCTAACGATCAAGGTTACTCGCCGCTTTGGGATGTGGATATTTACGATAACCAAGATTTTAATACTGTAATGGATTGGCAAACCGCAACAATGGCAAATGTGTTGGCACAAGGTGCAGCTATAGTTAACTGCCCGGTGGTGTCGGTGCAATAAAAATTAATGCCGGCTTCTCTATTGTGGAAGTCGGTTCTCTATTTTTTTTGTGAATTAAAATTGCAACTTTTTGTCTTCGTTATAAGTTAATAACAATACAATATTTTATTTTCATACAAAGGTTTAAAAATGAAAAAGGTTTTTTTGATTAACATGTTATTCATTTTCTTAATTGCCTGCAGCGATGGCAATACACAGGTTATGGAAAAAGGGAGTGGAGATAAATTGGTTAATATAGAAGGAAATTATGAAATAGCCACATTAGCCGGCGGATGTTTCTGGTGTATCGAAGCTCCGTTTGAATCTATTGACGGCGTATTAAAAGTTGTATCAGGTTATGCCGGCGGGAAAAAAGAAAACCCGACTTATAGTGAAGTTTCAAGCGGCAACACCGATTATAAAGAATCTGTGCAGGTATATTTCGATCCCGAAGTGATCAGTTACTCTGAAATACTTGATATTTACTGGAAGCAGTTTGATCCGACAGACAAAGGCGGATCTTTTCACGACCGTGGTTCTCAGTACGAGTCGGCAATTTTTTATAACAACGAAAAGCAGAAACAAATAGCGGAAAATTCAAAAATGATTCTCGAAAATTCGGGTATATTTTCAGGTAAGATTGTAACCGAAATAACAAAATTCACCACCTTTTATCCGGCCGAAGATTATCATCAAGATTATTATAAGAACAATCCGATGCACTATAGCAACTATAAAAAAGGATCAGGCAGAGATGCTTTTATCAAGGGAGTTTGGGGCGAGCCGGATTTATCCGATTATGATATACCTTCCGAAGATGAAATAAAAAAAATGCTCACCGACATTCAGTATTATGTAACAAGAAAAAACGGTACCGAGCGGGCTTTTGATAATCCTTACTGGGATAACAAAGAGTCCGGAATTTATGTGGATATTATTTCCGGCGAACCGCTTTTTAGTTCGAAGGATAAATTCAAATCCGGTACAGGCTGGCCAAGTTTTACAAAGCCAATTGATCCCCGTTTTTTAAATAAAGTTGAAGATAATTCAGTTGGAATGAGTCGCGTTGAAGTTAGGAGCAGATTTGGTGACTCACATTTGGGGCACGTTTTTTATGATGGGCCTGAACCTACAAATCTAAGATACTGCATGAAATCTGCATCAATGAAGTTTATTCCGAAAGATAAAATGAAGGAAGCGGGGTACGAAAAATATCTTTGGAAAGTTGAATAGTAGCAAAATTAAAAAGCCT
>JAENZU010000207.1 GCA_016841125.1 Melioribacter sp.
TATTGATGAAAAAGATGATAAAATGGAACTCTGGCGAGCTAGATCAACCACTGCAGTAAATGCATTTGAGAAAAATTCCTTTACTTATTCAATGAGTGTTCTAAAGAAAAATATGCCCAATATGTATACTTCCTTTAAAAATGCTTGGAAGTCCAAAGATAAGTTTTTAGTTACATATCATTCAGTTGAAGAACGAAATCAATTTTTAAACACAATTTCCGAAATTTATAATTATGATACCGAACAAAAGAGTAAAATGGATAATTCACTTCCCAAAGAAGTTGTGTCGCACTATATGTTCTTTAAAATTGGGTACCTTGCATTGCTCACCAAAGACCGGCTCTCTGATAAAGAATTATCAATTGCCAGAAGATTTATTGAAGTATTTGATTTTACATACACACGATTCTACGATCTAAAAAAAGCGGAAGCTCAGAACAAAATTATTCAAGCAGAGAATGAACGCAAAACTCAAGAGCTTGAAGAAGCAAGACAGCTTCAACTTGCCATGCTGCCAAAAGAATTACCGCAACTATCAAAATTGGAAATTGCTGTTCATATGCAAACTGCTACAGAAGTAGGGGGAGACTATTACGATTTCTCAATCAAAAATAATGGCTCGCTAAATATTTGTTTAGGCGATGCAACCGGTCACGGTCTTAAAGCCGGTACACTAGTTTCAATGATGAAATCACTTTTTGTATCAGATTCGGTGAGATTAGGGATTAATGAATTCTTTGTTGCGTCAAACGAGACATTGAAAAAAATGTCTCTAAATAAAATGATGATGGCATTTGCTATGATAAATATTTACGGGAATAAAATTAAAATTGCCAACGCCGGCATTCCTCCAATTTACATTTACAGAAAAAGTATTAATAAAGTTGAAGAAATAAATATAAACGGCCTTCCTATTGGTGCGATTAAAAATTCCAAATATGAAGTTTATGAAACTGAACTTGAGAAAGGTGATGCGGTTCTAATGCTTAGCGATGGTATGCCTGAATTGCAGAATTTAAATGACGAAATGTATGGATATGGGAGGTTGAATGTAACGTTTGCAAAAAATGCAAATAAATCTGCAGTGGATATCATTGAGGTTCTCCAGCAGGAAAGTAATACATGGTCGGGTGGAAGGGAACCGGATGATGATGTTACTTTTGTGGTATTTAAAATTAAATAATCCGTATTTTCAAAAAGTTTATTTTGGTTTCAATTGATATATTCAATTAAATACATGGCTGGTTTAATCAATCATTTACCTGGAGTTCATTTAATGCGCACTCTGCTTCTTTTTATAATGGCAACTCTGTTAGCAAATGCTCAAGAATTTGACAACACTGTAATACTTCAGTTGGATACTCTAAAAGAAAAAACAATTTCGCTTGATGAAATTTGGAAATATTCCTCAGGTGACAGCATGCAATGGGCGCAACCGGAGTTTGATGATTCGGCATGGGATACTCTTAATCCAAAACTTGAATGGGAACAATATGATACTTCTAAATGGAACGGAATCAGCTGGTTCAGAAAACGCGTATTAATAGATTCTTCACTTATTAACAAATCAGTTGCGTTTACAATAAATCATGCTGGCGCCTCCGAAATATTTTTAAATGGAGAAGAAGTTTATTCGTTCGGCAGAGTGGATGCGAATCCTGACAGTGAAAAAATTTATATTCCTAACGACATTCCAATTGCATTAAATTTCAAAACCGATACCAGTTATATTTTGGCGGTCAGATATTCGAATCACAAATCTGTAACCGACCCCGAATGGGTTGAGGCGTGGTTTGGTAATCATGGTTTTGTAATTCGTTTTCATGAGATTAATTCTAGAATTTTGACATTGATAAATAACGGCAAATCTAACTTTGGTGTAAACTTTGCCATCGGCGGTATATTTTTATCCCTCTCAATATTATACTTTCTCTTACATCTTTTTTATTCTAATCGAAAAGAAAATCTTTATTACGCTTTATTCTCGTTTTCACTTGCCATGTTGTTTTTTTCAAGCATGCTTGGCAATCTTGTTTTCAGGGACTTAACTTGGATTATTATTTACAGGGCAATTGGCATGACGGGCATAGCTGTTGCTTTTCTGGGTTATCTCGGGTTTGTATATTCAATTTTTTACGAAAAAATTCCTAAACAAATCTGGCTATTTGTTTTTGGAACATTAGTCTTGGCATTTTTTATCATATATCTTCCTTTACGAGAGTATGCTGCATACATATTGCCTGCCTATATTTTTTTAGCGGCTATGGAGGGTTTGCGTGTCATAATTATCGCAATTAAAAATAAAAAAGAGCATTCGTGGGTAATAGGTTCAGGGGTATTAGTTTTTGTAGCGCTTATAATTTTAGTTTTTGTAATAAATCTATTTAAGCTTAACCCCCCGGAAATATTAATATTAATATTATTCTTAATCGGTCTGTTCGGTCTCCCATCATCAATGTCGGTTTACCTTGCAAGAAGTATTGCATCCACAAATAAAAAACTTGAAGATCAATTAATTGAGATTAAAAAATTATCTGCTCAACAATTAGAAGTACAGAAAAAAAATGCCGACTTAATTCTTGAGACTGAAAAAGAAAAAGCGGCAAGAAACGAGGCGGTTCTCCAAGCAAAGGCTGCAGAACTTCAAGCAAAAGCGAGTGAAGCTCAGCAGAGAATATTGGAAGTAGAAAATGAGCGCAAGACCCGCGAATTGGAAGAAGCAAGAAGTCTTCAATTATCAATGCTTCCTAAAACCCTGCCTTCAGTTCCACACTTAGATATTTCGGTTCATATGAAAACCGCTACCGAAGTAGGGGGCGATTATTATGATTTTTACTTAGACCCGAACGGTGAGTTAACAGTTCTAATTGGAGATGCAACAGGTCACGGACTAAATGCCGGAACAATGGTAACTGCTACAAAGAGTTTATTCAATTCGCATGCACCCAATCCTGATATAGTTGAGACATTTCACGTGATGTCCAATAGTCTAAAGCAAATGAATTTCAGACTCTTATCAATGTGTTTGATGCTTCTCAAAATAGATGGTAATAAAGTAAGGCTGTCCTCCGCAGGAATGCCGCCTGCATTAATTTATCGAAAAGATTTAACTAAGATTGAAGAGATAATTATAAAGGGAATGCCCCTCGGCGCATATGTTGATTTTCCTTATCAGCTGAGAGAAACAGAAATACAAAGTGGAGATACAATTTTACTGATGAGTGACGGCTTTCCTGAATTATTCAATGAGGAGAAGGAAATGTTCGGTTATAAAAGTGTGCAAGAAGAATTTTTAAAATGTGCCGAAGAATCTCCCGATAATATTATTGAACATATGCTTAGCCAGATCAAAACATGGACAGGCTCAAAAGCTATTGACGACGATATAACATTTGTAATAGTAAAAGTTAAATAATCTTCAATTAGTAAATACGCTGAAAAAGAAATTATGATTGGTAAAACATTATTACATTATAAAATATTAGAAAAACTCGGTGAAGGCGGGATGGGTGTAGTTTATAAAGCCGAGGATACTAAACTTAAACGTGATGTTGCAATAAAATTTCTGCCCCGGTACATCTCCACAAATCAGGATGAGAGACATCGTTTTGAAATTGAAGCTCAGGCTGCCGCTGCATTGAATCATCCCAACATTGCCCATATTTATGCGATTGAAGAAACCGAAAGTGAAATGTTCATTGTTATGGAATTGATTGAGGGAATTGAATTAAAAGAAAAAATAAAAGAGAGTTCTCTCAATGAAAATGATGTTGTAAAAATATCCAAGCAAATAGCCGATGGACTGCAGGCTGCACATAAAAAAGGAATTGTTCATCGGGATATAAAATCTTCCAATATTATGATTACCGAATCCGGCAATGTTAAAATTATGGATTTCGGTTTGGCAAAAATTGGAAAGGGCGGATTAATTACTCAGGTTGGCTCAACGTTAGGAACTGTGGCGTATATGTCGCCGGAACAGACAAACGGAGAAGACGTTGACAACGGCACTGACATATGGTCTTTTGGAGTTGTGATTTATGAAATGCTTACAGGTAAGTTACCATTTAGGGGTGATTATGATCAGGCAATAATTTATTCGATTCTAAATAAAAACCCTCAAGATATTAATAATATCGGATGCTCAGAATCATTACTAAAAGTTTTAAATAATGCATTGATGAAAGATCGGGATAAAAGATATAGCAATATCAGCGATCTGTTAAACGATCTAGAAGCAGAAGAAGAGACTACTTCCATTTCAAGAGAAGCTATTGCGAAAAAGATTAAAAAACTGGCGGTACTTCCTTTCTCTAATATTATAAATGATCCTCAAACTAATTTTTTAGGATTTGCTCTTGCGGATCAAATTATTGGATCAATGGCATATTCAAAAAATGTTTTAGTGCGACCCTCCAGCAGCATTCGCAAATATCAGGATGAAATTCTAGACATACAAAAAGCGGGCTCCGAACTAAATGTTGATTATGTGCTAGCCGGCAATTATTTGAAGGAAGCCGATACTATCAGACTTAACATTGAATTAGTTGAACTTCAATCGGAACAAATGATATGGCGAGAACCGATCGAGATCAAATATAAAAATGTTTTTGAGCTTCAGGATATTGTTTCGCAAAAAGTTGTCGGCGGTCTAAATGTTCAATTCTCAGATGAGGAACGAGAACACATGAAACCTGAAACTCCTAATAACCAAATGGCTTATGAATTTTATCTGCGTGCAATTGCTTATCCGTATAACATGGAAGGTACAAAGAAGGCTATTGAAAAATTGGAAGATGCGATTAAACTTGATCCTGCTTATGCACCCGCATTTATGGAATTGGGATCTCGCTATAATCAACTATCGCAGGTAGGAACAAGTACGCTGGTTGCAATGCAAAAAGCAGAAGATTCCTTTTTGAAGGCACTACAAATAAATGAAAACTTACTGCCTGCACTTGCCAATTTAGGGATCCACTATACAGATATTGGTAAGCATGAAAACGCACACGAGATGTTGATCCGAGCTTTAAAATTAAACCGCAACAATGCATATTTGCATTTTGCATTAAGTTATCATTACAGATACATTGGGTTTTTAGAGGAATCCAAAAGCGAAGCCGGCATTGCCTTAAGTATTGATCCCGGCAACCCGCGGTTCAGATCATCAATTATAACAGACATGTTTTTAGGTAATTTCGACGAAATTTTAGATACATTCGATTTAGATCCTGAAAGTCCCTTCACACTTAACTATCTGGGCGAAGTAGCCTTCCGCAAAGGGAAAAAAGAATTGTCAAAAAAATATTTTGAAAAAGTTTTAAGCTTAGAAGAGGAAATTGGAGAATATTATTTTGCTTCTTCAATAATTGAATTCATGAATGGTAACATTGAAAAAGCCGCCTCATTTAATTTGCAGAGAGAGTTGGAAAACCCTGCCGACAGCGAAATTTTTTATGAGATCGCAAGAGTGTATGGATTATTAAATAAAACAGATGACTGCAGAAGAGCCCTACGTAAATCAATCGACCGCGGGTATATAAGTTATCCGTCAATGCAAAATGATTCTTTCTTAGACCAAGTTAAACAAGAGAGCGGAATAAAATCATTAATCGAAAAAGCAAAAGAGATGCACGAAAAACTAAAAGAGAAATTATCAACTCATTATTAATAATTTAATATATTTTACTAAAACTGTTGAGTAAGAAATTTTGTTAACATTGATAAATATATTTTAATCATAAAAAAAAACATACAACTTATCTTAAAATTTAGTAAAATAGAGTAATAATTTAACGGAGGTAACAATGAAATTCACTACCAAAGAAGTATATAACGCAGCAGTATTTTCCTTTAAAGGAAAATTGATGGGAGGACCCGAGGCACAAGATTTTCATGATGCATTGCAAAAATATTTAGACAATGGGAAGAAAAATATTATCGTCGATATGAGTGATGTGAAATTTGTTAACAGCTCAGGGTTGGGAAATATTGTTAGAGGATTTAGTACCGTAAAAGATGCAGGTGGAAGTCTTAAGTTAGCCGGGGTTACCGATAAAATAAGCGGTCTTTTATCAATCACAAAATTGAACAGCGTTTTTGAACAATACAAAACGATTGAAGAAGCCGCAAAAGGTTTTGAATAGAAAAACAAATGTTCGAAGTGAATTATACAAATAAAGCCTTGTAATATTAAACTTTTACAAGGCTTTATTCGATTATGACAAGGAGTCATGGGGTAGACTCAGCATTCAAACTCTTCAAATAAATCTTTCCCCCTTCGTATCAAAGAAATAAATTTTATTTGGATTTAGATACAAAGTTATCAGATCTCCCACCTTTGATTTAGTATCAGAATCAACACGAGCAACATACTGCGTTCCGTTTAAATTGAAATAGAGGAATGTCTCATTGCCGAGCGGTTCAATCACTTCGATGGTTGTTTTTAAGTACATATCTTCCGTAAACTCCAAATCTTTTTGCAAT
>JAENZU010000208.1 GCA_016841125.1 Melioribacter sp.
CTTGGAGGAGTTTAGTTATGAGTGAGTTTGGCAATACGGCAAAACCTGTCGAAATTCTTTTAATTGAGGATAACCCGGGGGACGCTCGGCTAGCTAAAGAAGCTCTGCGCGAGAGTAAAATTAAAAACAACCTGCACATTACGGACGATGGAGAGCAGGCGCTTAATTTTCTTCATAAAAAAGGTGGTTTTGAAAATGTGGCTACGCCGGATTTGATATTGCTGGATTTGAATCTGCCGAAAATTGACGGCAGGGAAATACTTGCCCAGATCAAACAGGATCAGGTTCTAAAATCTATTCCTGTTGTAATTTTAACTACTTCCGTAGCCGAATAAGATATTTTAAAAACTTATAATCTGCACGCAAACTGTTATATTACAAAGCCGTTGGACTTGGATCAGTTTATTAAGATAGTTAGATCAATTCACGATTTTTGGTTGACCATTGTAAAGCTTCCGACGAGATGATTTATATTAATGCATTAAAAAGGAGAAGTTGATGAGCTCAGAGAATTACGGTAAAATCTCAATTCTGCTTATTGAGGATAATGAAGGAGATATTAGACTTGCGAAGGAAGCTCTTTCGGAAAGTAAAATTGAGAATGAGTTAAAAGTAATTAAAAGCGGGGAGAAAGCTCTGGAATATCTTTTCGAAAATCAGAACGGTACAGATTTCAAAAGACCCGATTTAATTTTACTGGATTTAAATTTACCCAAAGTACACGGCAGCGTTATTCTTCAAAAAATAAAATCCGACCCTGAATTAAAAACAATTCCGGTTGTTGTTTTAACAACATCTGAAGACAAATCCGACGTTATTAAATCGTATTCATCTCATGCTAATAGTTTCATAACTAAACCGCTGAATTGGCAGGATTTTATAGACATGATAAAATCATTAGAAAGCTTTTGGTTTTCCATAGTAAAATTACCGGCGAAAAATGTTAAATAGCGAAATTAAAATTTTGCTTATCGAAGACAACCCGGGGGATGTAAGGCTTGTGCTTGAATATCTTAGCGAAAAGAATTTCCGGCGAGAGAATATAATATCAGCCTCAAGCCTTCAGCAAGCAGAAACAATTATTGCTCAAAAAGATTTTGATATCGTTCTTTTAGACTTAAATTTACCCGACAGCAAAAGGGAATTTACCTTAAAAAGCGCGCTCAAATTTACCAAGAATATTCCTATTATTATTCTATCCGGCAATAACGACGGGGAAGCCGTTGTTGATTCTGCTAAATCGGGTGTTCAGGAATATTTAGTTAAAGAGGATCTTACCGGCACATTGCTGGAGTTTTGCATTAAGGGCGCAATAATTAGAGCTGATGCCGAACTGCAATTAAGGAACGCAAATAAATTTAAAGATGATCTATTCTCGGTAATTACTCACGATCTTCGTTCGCCCTTTAGCGCTTTAATTGGATTTACCGACCTTACATTACAAGAATTAGAATCATTATCAAAAAAGGAAATTCAAGAAAATGTAACATATATTAAAGACATTTCACTCACTCTTCTTAATTTTATGGAAAATTTACTCTCCTGGTCAACCCAGCAAAGTGATAAATTTAAAATTGAAGCAAAAAAATTCTATCTGAAAGAATTATTGAATAGAAGTTTGGAAGTATCCATGCATACCGCCAAAGTTAAAAACATCGATATTCAATTTAACGAATTAAATGGTGAGGCTGCCTTTGCCGATATTGATATGATTGATACTGTTTTAAGAAATCTGCTCAATAATGCAATCAAGTTTTCGCCCGATAACTCACAAATAAATGTAAACATTAAAATAAAAGATAAAATTGTTATTGAAGTGGTTGACAATGGAATTGGAATAACTCAAGAGGAGTTGAATAATATTTTTGATATAAGTAAAAAACGGTTAAAATACGGAACCAGAAATGAAAAGGGTCATGGATTGGGACTTTTAATTTGTAAGGATTTTGTTGAAAAAAATGGCGGAGAACTCTCCATTGAGTCAAAAGCAATGAGCGGCACTAAAGTATCATTCACAGTGCCGGTTGCTGAGTAGGTTAAATATTCTATTGATATTATATAAATTGAAAAACTACTAAATAGATGAAGCCGCAGAAAAAACATATTTTGCTGATAGAAGACAATCCGGGTGATGCAAGACTTATCCGGGAACATCTTGCAGGCAATGTGAATGAAAATTTTCTATTAGATCATGTTTTGACATTGGAAGATGCAATTGAGCGGCTCGGTAAAACTGCATATCATTTGATCCTGCTTGATCTAGCTCTGCCTGATTCATTCGGATTTGATACCTTCAATACTATTCACAATCGGTTTCCCCAATTTCCTGTAATTGTACTTACCGGCAATAGTGATGATGAACTCGGTAGTTCAATAGTTAGAGGCGGTGCCCAAGATTTTTTGAACAAAGGGAATATTGATGAGACAATTCTTCAAAAATCCATCAACTATTCAATTGAAAGATTCCACTCCAATATATTGCTTGAACAGACCGAGAAACAATACCGGGAAATAATTGAAAAAAACGCTGATGGAATAGTTGTTACCGATGAATTTGGCAGAGTCATTTTAATGAATTCCGCCGCTGAAAAATTGCTGAATCTTAACGCATCCGAATTTTTAGGAAAACCATTAGATATTGATTTAAATGTTGAAGCTATTTCCGAAATTGAAGTAATAGATAATGACAACAATAAAATTATTTTACAGATAAATGTTGCAGAAGTTGATTGGGAAAAGAAAAAAGCAAAAATTGCTACTCTTCGTAATATTACGGAGTTGAAATCAAAGCAGCAGCGCATTGAACATCTGAATAAACTTCTTGAAACTATAAGCAATATTAACGGACTTATTGTTGTTGAAAAAGATAAAAGCAAGATGCTTTCCACCGCGTGTAAGCTCCTTACGGATGGCAGAAGCTATTCATACGTGTGGGTTGGTCTCTTCAATAAAAATAAGAGTATAAAAGAAATTTATCATTCGGGGCTCAATGAGGAAATTAACGAACTTAAGGAATTCATTAAGTCCGGCAAAGAACTTTACTGCCTCCAAAATGTTTTAATTAACGATGATGTAGTTAACATATCTGAGATTCAAGATATGTGCGGAGAGTGCCCGGTTTCAAGAGTTTCAACTAATAATGGATCATTTGCACTTAAGATTAGTCACAAGGGAATTACTTACGGAATAATGGTTCTCTCTCATAATAATAATACAGATTATAATGGGGAAGAGGACGGGTTTCTTAAGGAGGTTTCCGCAGATTTAGGGCTGGCGCTTCATTCTATTGAAGTTGAAGAAAATAATCGAATGTCGCAGGAAAAGCTGTTGTGGCTGAATGAAGCTTTAATGAATGCTGCCAACGCAGTTATGCTTACCGATAATGAGGGTGTAATAGAATGGATAAACCCTGCTTTTTCAAAATTAACAGGCTACTCTATTCAGGAAGCCGTTGGTAAAAAGTCCAATATTCTTAAATCAGGAATTCAGCCGCCCGAATTTTATACATCGATGTGGAATACTTTGACCTCCGGAAGGAATTGGAAGGGTGAATTAATAAACAAAAAAAAGGACGGCACCTTTTACACGGAAGAAATGACTATTTCTCCAGTATTAAACGAACATGGTAAAACAGAAAAATATATTTCGATTAAATCTGACATTACCGAAAAGAAAAGGGCGCAGAAAGCAGAAAACAAAAATAAAGCCGTTACTGAAACCCTTTTCGAATTGAGCAAAATGGTTGAGCAACCCGAAGATGAAATAATTGATTTAGCCCTGGAAAAAGCTGTTGAATTTACAGAAAGTGTTGGCGGGTATCTCCATTTTATGAATGACGACGGGGTATCCCTTAAATTATTTAAGTGGTCTAAAAAAGTAAATGAAATTTGTACAGCCCAAAAAATCGATCATTATCCACTAGAGATGGCAGGAATATGGGCAGATTGTGTTAGACTCAATCGACCGGTTATTCATAACGATTATAAAAGCAGGACCGATAAAAAAGGATTACCGGAGGGGCATTTTGAATTAATCCGGCATATTAGTGTCCCTATTTACGACGGAGATAGAATTGTTGCGGTGTGCGGTGTGGGCAATAAAGCTTATGATTATAGTGATGATGACGTAGTACGCCTTAAATTATTAATGAATGAGATGTGGAAATTAATCAATCGCAAAAAGATTAATCAGGCATTGCAGCAAAACGAACAACAATTTAGAAGTTTATTCGAAAACGCAACAGTTGGTATTTACAGAACCACCCCCGAAGGTGAATTGCTGATGGCAAACCCCCGAATGATCGACATGTTGAACTATAATTCGTTTGAAGAAATGAAAAATAGTAATCAAGTTAGTACCGGGTATGTTAACCCGGATGATAGAACTGAATTTATGGAAATTCTATTTAACGAAGGAGTTGTTTACGGTTTCGAATCTGCATGGAAGAGAAAAGACGGCCGCACAGTTTACGTTAGAGAAAGTGCACGGATTATTGTTGATGATGAAAACGGGGAAATCAGTTTTGAAGGGACGGTTGAAGATATTACCGAAGTAAAGAAAACAGAATTAGAACTGATTGAAGCCAAAGAAAAAGCTGAACATTCCGATAAACTTAAGACCCAATTTTTAGCGCAGATCTCGCACGAAATTAGAACCCCCGTAAACACAATAGTAAGTTTCGCGGATTTGATGAAAGATACAATTGAGGAGAGGGGAGATGATGATGAGTTATTGCTGATAACCAATTCGTTAGATTCTGCTTCTCAAAGGTTGATCAGATCGATTGAGCTGATATTAAATATGTCAGAACTCCAGCTCGGCAGCTACGAACCAAATCGAATGCTTTTCGATCTGAAGAAAGAAATTCTACTTCAAGTAATTAAAGAGTTTGAGAGTGCCGCAATGATGAAAAACTTGGAGTTTAAACTAATATCTCATACGGAAAATCCTTTAGTTTATGCCGACACTTACAGCGTATTGAAAATATTGCAGAATCTCGTTGACAATGCGATAAAATATACTGAAGAAGGTTTTATTCAAATTGAATATTCTGAACTGGACGATCGCATAATGCTCGAGATAAAAGACAGCGGCATTGGAATATCTGAAGAATATCAATCAAAATTGTTCGCCGCCTTTTCGCAGGAAGAGCAGGGTTACTCGAGATCCTACGACGGAACAGGGCTCGGATTAGCGCTGGTTAAAAAATACTGCGATATTAATATGATCGATATAAGTGTGGAAAGTGTAAAAGGTGAAGGGGCAAATTTCATATTATTATTCCCACCGGTCAATAAGTAAACCCAACCAAAGTATTTTTCCATTTCAAGGATTAAATTTTTTTACCTGCAGTCCTATTAATTCGGCTTGTTTTACACTTCTTAATTAGTGATGTGATTACTATATTTAAAGTTTAATTTTAACAATTGTGATATTATAATGCAAAGACAACCGAAAGTATCAGTAGCAATTTTAAACTGCGATTCAATCAAGTTTGAGTTACACGGAGACTATTCATCCCCCGATGGTACTATATCTCTAAATGGTAAGTACCATGCGGAATTAGACGGTGAGATGATTAAAATTGTTAATAGCAAAGAAAACATACTTGTTAAAGATGGTTTTACATTAGAGCCTGCCGATATTGAAACTGAATCTTTTCTGATCCGGGATGTAATAATCGGTATTCAATTTCATTGGGAGCAGAAAGAGAATCAAAGATTTTTGGGCTCTCTTAAATTTATCGTTGAGCATAACAAAATTACGGCGGTCAATATTCTGCCGGTGGAAGACTATTTAACAAGCGTAATCTCTTCGGAAATGAATGCCAACAGCTCGGTTGAATTTCTTAAAGCTCATTCAATAATTTCCAGAAGCTGGCTGCTTGCACAGATGAGTAAAAGCAAATCATTAAAATCGGAAGAAACAGTTTATCAATCGAAAATTGAAACTGAAGATGAATTGATCCGGTGGTTCGATAGAGAAGACCACACCCTTTACGATGTTTGTGCGGACGACCATTGTCAGCGTTATCAGGGAATTACAAAACTCTACGCCCACAATGCGCAAACTGCTGTAGTAGATACTGCCGGACTGGTGCTTGAGTACGACGGGAAAATTTGTGACACTCGATTTTCCAAAGCATGCGGCGGTATTGCAGAAGCTTTCGAAAATGTTTGGGAGCCAATAAAACACCCTTATCTTGATAAAGTAATAGACTACAAATTTGAACCGGAAAATTTTGATCTCGATTTAACAAAAGAAAATGCAGCCCAAAAATGGATAAAGAAAAGTCCCCCCGCGTTTTGCAATACAAAGGATCGGAAAATTCTATCTCAGGTTCTGCAGGATTACGATCTCGAAACTACAGATTTTTACTGGTGGAAAGTTGAATACTCGCAATCCGAAATTAGTGAATTCATTAATAAAAGATCCAATTACGATCTCAGACAGATCGTAGATTTGAT
>JAENZU010000209.1 GCA_016841125.1 Melioribacter sp.
AGATGAATCAAATTATTGATAACCCCGGAAAACTTGGCAACTTTGAATGGAGCCCGGATGATAAGAAACTTGCATTTATATCAGCTGCAGATACAAACGATTCTGTAGCCGGAAGTTTATTTATTATAGATGTCGATGATGAAAGCGAATTTAATGAGATCAGAAATTATTCAAAGAATTTCATAGGATCGGTTACTGATTTAGCATGGATAGATAATAATACCGTTATGTTTGCCTCCGAGGAAGGTGTGAAGACAGCACTTAGTAAACAGTCGATTAATGCGGTGGAAAGAGAGGTTCTGTTGGAAGGGGGTAAAGTCATCTTTACGGAATTCTCTTTATCGAAAAATATAATTGCTTTTGCCGGGGATACTCCAACTCATCCCGACGAACTTTTTTCTTTTGATATCTCAAACAGCAAGTTGAATAAATTAACCAAACTAAATCCCTGGCTTAATGAGTATAAGCTGGCAGATCAAAAAATGATATCCTACAACGCCGGAGATGGTTTAAAGATTGAAGCTGTTCTTATTTATCCTCTTAATTATGAGGAAGGTGAAACCTATCCCGTAATTACTTTTGCACACGGAGGACCGGAATCAGTCAATCATAACGGCTGGCAGACAGCTTATAACAGATGGGGGCAAGTTGCCGCGGCAAAGGGTTATTTCGTTTTTATGCCTAACTATCGTGCCGGTTCAGGGCGAGGTTATGAATTTACTATTGCCGGTTTAGGTGATGCGGCAGGGAAAGAATTCACCGATGTAATTGACGGAATAGACTATCTGATTGAAGAAGGCATGGCGGATAAAGAAAGAATTGGAATTGGTGGAGGTTCATATGGCGGCTATTTTGCTGCATGGGGTGCAACCAAGTATTCCGAAAGATTCGCTGCTGCAATTTCTTTCGTCGGAATCTCCAATCAACTTTCCAAAAGAAATACGACCGATATTCCGTGGGAATCTTATTACGTTCATTGGGGTATGTGGAATAACGATGACCCGATGTTTGTTTACGAAAGAAGTCCGGTAAAGTGGGTTAAAAATTCTAAAACTCCAACATTAATACTGCATGGTAAAGATGATCCAAGGGTTAATCCGTCTCAAAGTTTGGAACTTTACAGAGCATTGAAATTGCAGGGGAATGCTCCTGTGAGACTAGTTTGGTACCCCGGAGAAGGTCACGGTAATAAAAGAAATCCTGCGAGGCTCGACTATTCTTTGAGAACACTTCAGTGGTTTGATTATTATTTAAAAGGAGATAACCCGAAAGAAGAAATGCCCCCGGCTGAATTAATTTATAATTTGGGAATCAATGAATAACCAACTTGAAATAAAATCCCCGTGTATTAATTTTTGCAAACTAGATTATAAAACCGGCTTGTGTTTAGGGTGCTATCGTAATATTGATGAGATAGCATCCTGGTCAATTTTGAGCAACGAAGTTAAATCTAAAATTATATCTGAAATTGAGCAGCGAAGAATTAGTATTCAACCCGGCGGAATAATCTGATTATGCCTGAACTAAAAAAAGGATATATACAAATTTACACAGGGAACGGGAAGGGCAAATCTACTGCGGCAATTGGGTTGGCAATTAGGGCGGCAGGCTACGGATTGAAGGTTTTCATTCTCCAACTGATGAAAGACTTTCCTTACAACGAGGGAAAGATTCTCTCTATAATGAGCGATAAAATTAGAGTTGTAAAAATTGGTAGGGACGACTGGGTATTCAGAAAAGAAAAACCTCCGCAGGAGGAAGTTGATCAAGCAGAGAAAGCCTTATCTGAGTTTGAAGAAGTAATGATTTCGAAAAAGTATGACGTTTTTATTTTGGATGAAATCTGCGCAGCAATTTATTTCGGATTAGTAAATGAAGAAAGAGTTATGAAAATTCTTGATAAGAAGCCGGAATCAATTGAGCTAGTTTTAACCGGGAGGTATTGCTCCGGGTCGCTTATTTCGCGGGCGGATCTGGTTACCGAAATGAAAGAGATAAAACATTACTATTCTACGGGTGTAAAGTCCCGCCCGGGAATTGATTCCTAAAAATAAATTAAAAGTATTGCCCCGCCTATCATAATAATCGTTGCAATTGTCTTCCTAAGAAGATGATGTTCATTGAATATTCTGCCGCCGATAACTGTTGCAAAAAACACTGAAGTCCTTTTCATAGCGAGCACCAATGCAACGGGTGCAATTTTAACCGCTTCGATTTGTGTGTATCTATAGCCGACTGTAATAACTGAAATAAATATAATCCACCGCCATAGTTTCTTATCAAGATTTGTAATAAGATTTATGGGATTCATTCCGAAGAGTAGGATCATTATGGAAAAGTTGATCAATAAAAATAATTGCTGAAAACCCATAAATGCGAAGGGTTCCAATCTGAAATCGCGAAGCAGCCACTTGTCTAAAATATTTGTGGCGGTAAATAATAGAAGCGCAAAAATAATATAATGATGGTTTTTTGAATTCCAGAAGATCTTGAACGGCTGGAGTAGATCATTCCCTTTACGCTCGAGAAGATATGTACCTGCAAGCAGCATAAGCATTCCTCCAATCTCAAAATTGGACAGCGCTTCACCCAGTAACATAAATGCAAAGATTGCAACAAGTCCCGGAGTTAAAACCATTAGCGGCAGCGCCCCGCTTATCTCCATATTTTTTATTGCCAGCATTACACACCAAAATGCCGTCGCACCTAAAATTGTTTTGATGTATAAAAAGATTAAACTGAGTTCTGAAACCGCGGAATAGTCAACTGCCAGAAAAAAAGGTAAAGAGAAGAGGAGATTAAAAATTGCTATCAGAAATGAAAACTCAAGCGCTCCAATATCGAACAAAACCTTCTTTTGTGATATTGCAGCAGTTGCGGAGAGCAATGCTGAAGTAATTGCCAGTACGAACCATTCCATATTGTGCCAGATTGATTATAGAATTGAAGTAAGCACCATTAAGCCTACTTCATTCAAAATTATAAATTAAATTTACCAGCCTAGTTTTACTTTAGCAAAAATATTTCGACCGGGTTCTAAAATGATCAAACCTCTTGTCGTAGATAAATGATTTCTATAAGCTTTATCAAATATGTTCTCGACTCCGGCAAAAAGTTGCAGATCAGCTATTCCCAAATCAACCGGATGTGTATTGATATAAAAGTTGAATAGAGCATAACCGGGAGTAGCTGATTCGCCGGCTGCTGTTTTATTCTGTTCAAAAGCATAGTTCATTGAAGCATCAACGTTGACGATACCTGCAATTGGGGATCTCAAACCAAGTCTGCCGTTTAATGGGGGTATCTCGGCGAGGTCTCTGTTGCTGCCTGTGTCTTCACCCCTTACAAATGCAGCTGTAAAGTAGCTGACAATTTTTTTATAGAAGTTATACTCTGCACCCATATCAAATCCAAATAAACGTGCTTTGCCGACATTGGTTTTTTGAAAAAGACTGTCGGCTATAACTACTTGATCCGTAACCAGGTCATCAAATAGATTTAAAAACACATTTGCCTTTAGTGAAAAGTCGGTATACCAAACTCTTATCCCCGCATCAAAAGAATAACTTTTCTCCGGTTCAAGATCAGGATTGCCAAGATAAATATCACCGCCCAAGTCAATGTATTGATAGCGTTCCTCTAATGTGGGAGATCTAAAAGCGCGTGCGGCGTTTAAGGTGAGATCAACCTGTTGGGTAATAGAATAGATCGTCCCGATATTCAAACTCCAAGAAGAGTTTTCGATTTCATTTTTAGGATATGATGCCTGCGGATTCGGGCTTGGATTATCGTCTCTATTTCCGTTAACAATTATGTAAGCCGGGTTATTTGTTTCCTCATTTGTTACTCTTATCAGATCATATCTCGCACCAATATTCATGGTTAATTTATTCTCAATCAGCATCATTTCATCTTGAGCAAATACACCAATGCTTCTATATTTTGAATTTGGGACAGGGTAGTCACCTATCACAAGATTCTTCGCACGAATATCCCTAACTCTGTACCCCTCGTATTCTCGCTGCCACGCATCTATCCCGGCAATTAATCTGTTATTGCGACCAAGATACAAATCGGAGAGAAGATTAAGTCCGTCGGTAGTATGGTCAGCACCGGTGTTTACAGTGGTTGATGAATTTGAGATCAATTCAACTCTGCGTTCAATTAATTGATGAAAATATTTTGCCGAAATATTAATTAATGAAGAACTCAAATTTTTGATTTTATATTCTGCGCTGTACATCTCTCTTAATTCTGTAGGGTATGTTGCCTGCGAGTTTGCCGGAAACGGATCACCGCCCGGTATCCCCAGATCTGCTGCACTGAAGCGTTGAAAATTTATCAGGAGTTCGTTATTGGTGAACGGAGTGATACCCAATGCGGCGGACAAATTATTATCTCTGAATTGGCTGTTCTCCAAAGTACCGGCAGGAGTTTCGGTATCATCGGCACTTCTGAGAGTTCCACCTATTTTTGCGAACCAATTATTTGAGCCGGCATTTAGATTTAAATTGCCTGAACTCCCTTTGTTCATCGAAGAATAAGTGCCCGATAAAAAACCGTTGAGATGAAAACTGTTGCTATAAGAGCCGCTTTTTGTTGTGATGTTTACTATACCGCCGGTAGCACCGGTACCATACAGTGATGAAACACCGCTCTTGATCACTTCAATTTTTTCAATATCTGAAACATCCACCATCGATAAGCCTGCCGCTATACTAGTTGCAGTTTCAATTCTGTTACCGTCAACAAGAGTAACCACATTCTGTTTACTTAAGCCTCTGATATTTACCGATGTTGCCCATATTCCGTCCCGCATCAGCGAAACGCCGGCTTCATTCGAAATTGCATCAGCCGGTGAAATTGAGGGCAAACTTTCCATTTGTTTTTCGGTGATCACTTCAATCGGCAAAGGAATATCTTTCATCAATTTATCACTTTTCATACTCGAGATAGTAATTTCGCCTAGTGAAATAATAGCAGGAGTTAACGCGGTTTCAACTTCTAAAGTCATCCCTGAAATAATCATCATATCAATATTTTTATTTTCATAACCAACAAAAGATATTGACAAAACATATTTCCCCTCCGGTATTTCTTCAATACGAAATTCGCCGTTTTTATTTGTGGTGGTGCTGAAAGCGGAATTGTTAAGTTTGATATTTGCACCTTCTAAAAATTTGCCTGTTTCTTTATTAGTAACAATGCCGGATAAAGAACCGGTCTGAGCAAAAACCGCCGAAATTAAAATTAAAAACAACAGCAGTTTTACAATAACTTTCATTTAAGAACCTCTAAATTTCAATTTTTAATTGTTGTGGATTTAACTTTGACTGATGGAAGCTGACCTAATTTTCCGCTGAGTGACCCAAGTTCGTCAGTTGACATCTGAACCACTAAGAAGATGATTGCCAAGTTCTGTTCGGGAATCGGGTAACCAACCCTTAAAGAAATATTAGATGCAAATTTGTGAAGCAGTTCACCAACTTTATTATAAGCTTCTTCACGATCGTAGATAGTAATTGTTAATGTGTGATGCTTTAATTCCAAAGTAAATCTCCGGTTGAAGGATGGAGATTTATGGATATCAAGCTCTTTTAATACTGCCCGACTTCTCCATCCCTTGATGTTAGAAAATATTCCTTCTTCTCAGGATTTTGATTAAACTCTATTGTATTTCCCCTTTTTTTAGTACGATGTTGAAAGCGGAAATTAATTACATAAGAACAAATTTTTAATAATTAAAAATAGTAAAAAATTTTTCGAAACTCATGAAAACTATTGTAGTATTTTTGTAAAAGTACAATTTTATATAGAATAAACTGCTCGGAGCCGAATATGAGAGAATTATCAGTGTTGATTGATATCGATGGAGTAATTAGGATTGGCAAAAAACCGGCTGAAGGGGTCGATGAAATTTTTAATTTTTTGGCGGAAAAAGAGATTCCCGCCGCACTAATTAGCAATTCTACTCTATCGAACGCAGAAGATATAAATGATTTTTTTAAAGAAAATAACATCGAATGCCCTTTCGCAATTATGACAGCAGCGGATGCCACTTTAAATTATGTTATAAATAATTATTCGAATGTAGCTGTCTATTGCATTGATAAGATTAAAAGCATGTTTAATGAATTTCTAACTGATGAGGACCCCGAAGCAGTAGTTTTGGGTGATCTTGATGACAAATGGGATTATCAAATTTTAAATGAAATCTTTAAGAAAGTATTGAATGGTGCGGACTTAATAGCAATGCAGAAAAACCGTTATTGGAAAACTCCCGCAAGAGGATACATTTTGGATGCCGGTCCTTTTGTGGCAGCGATAGAGTATGCTGCTCAAAAGGAGGCTGTACTGATAGGGATGCCATCCGAACTCTATTTTAAGTCAGCACTAGAGATTATCGGTACGGCGCCTTATGGAAAATTCATAATGATTGGCGATGATCTGGAAACAGATATTGC
>JAENZU010000210.1 GCA_016841125.1 Melioribacter sp.
CGGATCATTATAGTAAACTAACTCCCCCGTTTTATTAACAACGAGAATACCGCCGGTAATGGATTTAATAATTGTATTCAGCCTGCTCTTTTCGCTAGCCAGTTCCAGCAGTCTTTCTTCTCTTTCGGTTTTTAATTTTTCACTTTCCAAAACTAACTGGCGATGGTTGTACCCTTTACCCAATTGATAGAGAAGCTCTTCCGGCGTAAATGGTTTTGGAATATAACCGTAAGCACCCAGTCTCGTAGCTTCAATTGCGGTATCGTAAGAAGCAAATGCAGTAGCAATAAAACAAACAATATTCGGTTTAGATTTTTTAAGTTCTTTAAGTACTTCCAAACCATCGATGTCGGGCATCTTTAAATCAATTACGGCGATATCGTAATCTCCATTAATTCCCTTTTCAATTCCTTCGGTTCCGTTTTCAGCGGTATCAACCAAATAGCCGTCACCTTCCAAAAGTCTCTGTGAGCCTAATCGAAGTCCTTTTTCATCGTCGATGATCAGTATTTTTGGTTTTGTTGTTTCCACTTTAATTAGAATATTCATCCCAACAATTAATTTGAAGAGACAGATTCAAAATTTAATCCTTAAAATAATTATCGAGTTTAGACAATAATTCTTCAACAACCACGGGTTTATTAAGTATCCCGTCGCACTTGATCCATTCTTGTTCTTCTTTAGTTGCGGCGCTGAATTTAAACCCTGTTTCGTAAGTAGCCGATGTCAGTATAAAAACAGGAATTTTTTTACCATGATCAGTTCGTTTGATTTGATGGCAGAGAATAAATCCTGAATCATGATGTTCCATTATTAAATCAACTATTACTGCATCGGGCATTTCCGATTTGAATGTTTTTATACCTTCCTCTCCGCTCTCTGCCGTAATAACTTCAAAGCCTTTAGACTGCATCAATAATTTATTCTGTTCGAGCAAATCAAGATCATCGTCGACAATAAGAATTTTTTTTACTTTATCTAGAAGTGACATTTTTATACTCCTAATTTCGAAATTGTTGTGTAGGTTGATAATGAGATCGGTAATTTGATTGTAAAGACCGAGCCATGATCTAAAGTACTTTTAACTTTTATATCACCTTTATGCATTTTAATTATACCGTATGTGATTGCTAAACCGAGTCCAGTTCCTTTACCCATTTTTTTAGTTGTAAAAAATGGTGTAAAAAGTTTCTTTATATTTTCTTCCGGAATTCCGCAGCCGGTATCTACCACATCAATTGTAATGAATCTTTCATCATTTTGAATATTTATGTTTACGTTTTTAACTTCAGAATCTTCAAGTGCCTCACACGCATTTGTAATTACGTTTAATAGAACCTGTTTTAATTGATCATTGTCTCCGTCAATAACCGCAGCATCAGATTGATTATTAACATTTATAAATACATCCTTTAATTCGGGCTTAATACTAATAGATTTTATTATACCGTCGATCAACTTGCCAATATCTATTTTGGATATTTTTAATTTACCCTGCCTGGCAAAATTTAATAAGTTTGAAACTATATTTTTACATCTGTCAGCTTCCTCAATAATAAGCTGCAAGTCTTCAACATTCCTATTGCTGCAGACTCCTTTTTCAATATCTTTGCGCAGCATTGATGAATAAAGCATTATCGTGCCAAGCGGGTTATTTATTTCATGAGCGACACCGGCAGCCAACTGCCCTATTGAAGCAAGTTTCTCAGCGCTCTGCAGCTGTTCTTGTGTAGATTGCAATTCTGAATAAGCGGTTTCAAGTTTAACTATCAAATATGTAAGGCACATATCTTCTTCGGCTAAACCTTTTGCAATGGCAATTGCGTATTCTCTGCAGCTTTTATAACCGCATGCACCGCAATTCAGTTCATCAGATTTTTCTAATTTGTTTGTCCTTGCCAATATTTCCTTTATTTTCTCTTCCGAAGGCATTGGACGGCGCTGGCTTTTCTGATGGAACTTTCTTTTGAAATCAATTTCCCTGCTGTTGTAAATTTCACTTTTCCAAACATTCTTATCAACATGTGCAGCACTGGTTTCTACATACTCTATTATTTTATTTCTTTTTGAATAGTAGTTGAGTTGACTGTCTATTCCGGGTCCGTTAATACAGCCTTCGCAGAAAAGAATATCAATAAACTCAGATTTGATTTTATTTTTTGCCACATCTTGGATTATCTCTTCTACCTTCTCCATCCCCTCAACAATAATTACATCTTTAGCGAGGATATCGCTTGATATATCGGCGGTTTTAATTAGTCCACCTGCTAAAGCAAACGATTTGCCTGCATTTGCGTGAGGCGGGTCAAATTCAGATTCGGGCAATTGATTCAAATCGATTCTTAGAGTATCAAATATTACTTTCAATTCCTTGAAAGTAATAACGGCATCAATAATGCCCTCAACTTCAGTATCCTGGTATTCACTTTTCTTTGCAATGCATGGTCCGATAAAGACAACCTTTATATCATTACCATAATTGTTCTTAAGATATTTTCCCATGGCAATCATAGGCGAAACAACTTCAGCTAAATTCGGTACCAGATCTGTGTAATATTTTTCAATGTAATTATATACCGCAGGGCAAGGAGAACTAATTGTAGTTTTGCTGCCGTTGTTTTCAAATATTTCTTTATAAAGCGGACTGATTAAATCTGCACCGAATGCAGTGTCAGCTACTTTGAAGAATCCGATTTGACGCAATGCGCTCGGCACTTTTAAATACTCATCGGGAAAAGAAGCGGCAAAAGAAGGAGCGACAATTGCTATCGCTTTTTTTGTTGGAAGAAGATCGTATAATATTTTATCGATATCACTTTCTACACTTTTTGCATTTTGGGAACAGACCTTAACACAATGCCCGCAGCTTATGCATCTTTCCGTTATTACAACAGCCTGACCGCTTACTACTTTAATTGCAGTTGCAGGGCATTCTCTAACGCAAGAATAGCATCTTCTACATTTCTGACCTATTGTGCTTACTATTCCCTGTTCCACTTTTTACCGTAATAATTTTGATGAATCAATATTATTTGATTTACTTTTTTCTATTTGATTTTAAAATACTTTTTCTGTCTGTATATGAAGTGTGTAGAATTTCATGAGCAACGTGACTATTAGGTTTTTCAAGAAATTCGTCGTACAGTTTTTTCACACCTTCGTTTTTATGCGATTGCCTATTTTTCATTTTAGCATCAATCTCGTATAAAACATCAACTCTTTTCCTGATCTTTTCCGGTTTGTGATGAATCGGTTGACCGCCGCCGTTTATACATCCGCCGGGACAAGCCATCACTTCAACAAAGTGATATTTAGATTCTCCATTTTTAATTTCATCTAGTAAACTTTGAACATTACCGATACCATTCACTACAGCAACGTTTATTTCATTTCCGTCAATAACCACGGTACTTTCTTTAACACCACCGTTTCCGCGCAGATCAAAAAGTTCAAGACTTTCAAGTTCACTGCCCGTCAATTCTTTGTAAGCAGTTCTCAAAGCAGCTTCCATTACGCCGCCTGTAGTTCCGAAAATTGCAGCGGCACCGGTAGATTCACCTAATGGATCATCAAATTTATCTTCGGGCAGGTCATTGAAATCTATTCCAGCCATTTTGAACATTCTAACTAATTCTCTCGTGGTCAATACTGCATCAACATCCGGCATGTGTTCTTCAACTAATTCCGGTCTGCCCGATTCAAATTTTTTAACGGTACACGGCATAATTGATACAACAAAAATATCCTCAGGATTTATACCCATCTTCTTAGCATAATAAGTTTTGAGAACGGCACCTTCCATTTCGTGAGGTGATTTGCATGTTGATACGTGCGGAAGCAATTCCGGTTCATTTTGTTCGATAAATTTTACCCAGCCTGGGCAGCAGCTTGTAAACATCGGCAGTTTGCCCCCGCTGCTAATTCTACTAATTAATTCAGAAGCCTCTTCTAGTATTGTCAGATCAGCGGCAAAGTTAGTATCGAATACTCGCTTGAACCCGAGCCTTCGTAATCCGGTTACTAATTGTCCGGTTACATTTGTGCCGAGGGGTAGATTATATTCTTCACCCAATGTGGCTCTTACAGCCGGCGCAACTTGAACTATGGTATATTTCGATTTATCTACTAATGCAGCTTGAACTTCTTTACCATGACTTTTTTCGCGCAGTGCTGCGGTAGGACATGCCAATATACATTGTCCGCAGAGAATACAATCGGAAATATTTAATCCCTTATTAAAAGGAGTTGTTACATTACTGCTGAATCCCCGGTTTGTAAAATCTATAGCGCCAACTTTTTGAATTTCATTACAAACTCTAACACACCTTCCGCAAAGAATACATTTTGCAGGATCCCTTTCCATCGAAGGACTTGAGATATCAATTGCGTGATCTTTCTTTTCGCCAACGTATCTGTGTTCGCGCACACCATATGTTTCCGATAGATCTTGAAGTTCGCAGTTCTTATTCCTTACGCATACCAAACAATCCTGAGGATGGTTCTCGATAAGTAATTCAACAATTGTTTTACGAGCAGTTCTCACGCGCGGTGAATTTGTTTGAACTTTCATCCCTTCGGTAACCGGGTATGCACAGGATGGAATTAAGCCTTTCATACCGTCAACTTCCGCAACACAAATTCTGCACGCACCTGTTGGGAACAGGTCTTTAACGTGGCATAGAGTAGGAATATGAATACCGACAGATTTTGCAGCATCCAGAATTGTCATTCCTTCTTCGGCTTTTACTTTGATATTATTTATGGTTAACTCAACCATTTTAGCTCCTAATTTGAAATTCAAACTTAGTTTACACTTATCGCATCAAATCGACAGGACTCAACACACAAACCGCATTTTATACATTTAGATTCAACAATATGGTATGGGTGTTTTTTCTCACCAACAATTGCGTCGTTGGGACATTTACGTGCGCATAAACCGCAACCGTTACAAAACTCTGAATCAATGGAATAGGTCAATAATTCTTTGCATACATGAGCTTCACATTTTCTATCGTACAAATGCTCTTCGTATTCATCTCTAAAATATTTCAATCCGGATAGAACCGGGTTCGGCGCACTCTGCCCCAAACCGCAAAGTGATGTATCTTTGATAACATCGGCTAATCTATTCAAATGTATTATCCCTTTGAATCTTTGAAGCTGATCAAGCGGGTTGCCGTTTGAACCGTAGCTCTTTGGAATCCTCTCAATAATTTCGAGCATTCTTTTTGTTCCTTCACGGCATGGTACACATTTACCGCAAGATTCGTTTTGTATGAAAGTCAGAAAATATCTGGCAACATCAACCATGCAGGTATCTTCGTCCATCACAACAAAACCGCCGGAACCCATCATTGCGCCCACTTGTTTTAGTGATTCATAATCTACGGGTGTATCCATTACACTCTCCGGCAAGCATCCGCCTGACGGTCCGCCTATCTGCACGGCTTTAAATCTTTTACCGTCGGGAATACCTCCGCCGATATCGAATACAACTTCTCTAAGAGTTATCCCCATCGGAACTTCAGCAAGTCCGCTAAGTTCTATTTTGCCGCTAATCGCAAATACTTTTGTTCCTTTTGAAGAGGCTGTTCCAACTGACGAGAACCATTCAGCACCTCTGGTAATTATTGCTGAGATGTTCGAAAAAGTTTCAACATTATTTATAACAGTAGGTTTACCCCATAAACCGGATACTGCCGGGTAAGGCGGTCTTGGTTTCGGCATTCCCCTTTTACCTTCGATAGATGCCATGAGCGCAGTTTCTTCGCCGCATACAAAAGCTCCGGCACCTTTCTTAATTTTTATTTCGAAGTTAAAACCGGAATCTAAAATATTTTCTCCGAGGAGTCCATATTCTTTACATTTCTTAATTGTATTTTCTAGTCTTGCAATTGCCAGCGGATATTCAGCACGGCAGTATATATAACCGAAAGATGCACCAATTGCATAAGCGCCGATCGTCATTCCTTCAACCAGTTTGTAAGGATCACTTTCAAGCACTGATCTATCCATAAATGCGCCCGGGTCACCTTCATCCGCATTACAAATTATATATTTAATATCTTTTTTTTGATTGTGCGCAAATTCCCACTTTTTACCTGTTGGGAAACCGCCGCCGCCTCTTCCGCGCAATCCGCTATCTAAAACCTCTTTGATTACTTCAAGCGGTGTCATCAATCTAAGGGCTTTGTCTAATCCCTTGAAACCTCCGGCAGCAATATATTCATCAATAGATAATGGATTTATCAATCCGCAATTTTCAAGTACAATTCTTCTCTGTTTTCTGAAGAAAGGAATATCATTTAATCTTTTAACTTCACTTTTACCCTTTGAATGACTGCCGAGCAGTTTTTCTTGAAAAATATCTTGTTCGATAATAG
>JAENZU010000211.1 GCA_016841125.1 Melioribacter sp.
AGAAGATCTAATTGCCTCTGATAAAGATCTTGAAGATTGGGTTAATTGGGTTCGCGCAATATTTGACAATGCTACAAGGGATGTTGCTACAAATGCAATACTCGCAAGCTTTAAATTAAATTTATATCAGGATGAAATTTATGTTTTCACTCCGAAGGGAGATTTAAAAAGGCTCCCGGTTGGCTCCACTCCCATTGATTTCGCATTCGAAATTCACAGCAATGTAGGTTACCATTGTATCGGAGCTAAAGTAAACGGGAAAATTGTCCCGCTCGATACTGTCCTTCATAGCGGTGACCAACTCGAAATAATTACTTCTAAAAATCAGCATCCTAATAAAAGCTGGCTGCAGTTTGTAACTACCCATAAAGCTAAAACTACTATTCGGCGTTATCTCAACAAAGAAGAAGAACGAATAGTTGAAGTAGGGAAAGAGATTTGGGACCGCAAATTAAAAAAATCAAAACTTACTTTTAATCAATCTGAATTGAGTAAGTTAGCGAATAAATTAAAATTTGAAAGCCCCAAACAGTTTTTCCGAACAATTGCACAGGACAAAATAAATCTTGATGATATTTTAAATCCTCCGCAGGAAAAGGAAGAAAAAGAGGTAACCGATTTTGAATTCGACGAGTTTGCCAAAATTGCCCGTAAAGATGCCGGCGGAGTTATGGTTGAAGGTGAATTCAAAGGAATCGTTTATACTTATGCTAAATGCTGTAATCCAATTCCCGGAGATCCCATCGCAGGTTTTGTTACAATTGGTGAGGGAATAAAAATTCATCGGAAAGATTGTAAAAACCTTATTAATATGGTTAATACAAATGAGGATAAACTTGTTCCTGTGGACTGGCCCAAAAGTACCGAATCGCTTTTTGTTGCCGGTATTGCAATCCGTGGCGATGATGTTCCCGGAATATTAAAAGATATTTCTAACAGTATAACTTCTTATAAAAATACTAATATTAAAGCAGCAAGCATAAACACCGGTGATTCAATGTTTACAGGCAGTGTAACGGTTTATGTGTCGGATATAAATCATCTTAACCGGTTGATTGAAAGACTTAAAAAAATAACCGGAATTTATTATGCCGAAAGGTTTGACGCGAATACTTAACGATTCCAATATATGATAGACAATAAACATCCGGGCAAAAGAATTTTAGCCATTGATTACGGGCAAAAGAGGATCGGTATTGCAATTACAGATCCTTTACTTCTATTCGCTTATCCCTTAACTACATTGGAAAACAACAATAAATTTTGGGATAATTTTTCTCAAATTATGGAAGATTATGATGTAGCAAAGATTCTGCTTGGCTATCCGTTGAAAGAAAGCGGAGAAAAAACTCATGCAACGGAGCATGTTGAAAGATTTGCAAAAACACTTGAAAATAATACTAAAATAAAAGCAGAATTAGTGGATGAAAGATATTCATCTTCAATTGCTAAAAAGAATATACTTGAAAGTACACCGAAGAAGAAAAAGAGAAGAGATAAAAAACTTGTTGATATGAATGCTGCATCGGTAATTTTGAAAAATTATTTGGATGAGCATGAAAATGAGAATATATTCCTTTAAATAAAAAATGACTTCAGTAACTTTTATAATTGACATTATTAGCTATAAAAATTATTTTCAATAGATAAATCACTTAAAATTGGGAGCACATCTATGACACTTGACGCACTTGGTATGATTGAAACTAAAGGCTTAGTTGGTGCGATTGAAGCGGCTGATGCCATGGTTAAAGCTGCAAAAGTAGAATTAATTGGAAAAGAAACTATTGGCGGCGGATACGTTACAGTTATGGTAAGAGGCGATGTTGGCGCTGTTAAAGCTGCTACAGATGCCGGTGCTGCTGCTGCACAAAGAGTTGGTGAATTAGTTTCTGTTCATGTTATTCCTCGTCCTCACTCGGATGTTGAACTTGTTATTCCGAAGAGACCTAAATAAAAATTAAGATGCAATTAGCTCTCGGTTTAATTGAGACCAAAGGTTTAATTGGTGCAATAGAAGCTGCCGATGCAATGCTTAAAGCCGCGAACGTTAAGCTGGTAAGTAAAGAAAAAAGTACAGCGGCACTTGTAACAATTAAAGTTGTTGGTGAGGTGGCAGCGGTTAGAGCCGCTGTAGATGCCGGTACTGCGGCAGCTCAACGTGTTGGGCAGTTGGTATCAGCTCATGTTATTCCTCGTCCCGCCGATGAATTGGAATTTATTATTTACGATCAGCATGTTGCGGCTGGGACCGACTCAAAAAAAGTAAAACAAAAAAAGAAAATTTCTTCCCCGGGTGATTATTCCCTGTTTGAACCAAATGAAGAAAAAGAAGAACAAAAAATTGAGGAAGTCTCCGAGGAAAAGGAATTAAAGGAAAAAGTTGAAGAAAAGCTCGAAGCAGAAGAGGTTTCGGAAATTAAGGTTGAAGATTCTGAACAATCTGAGATTGAAGTTGAAAAGAAAGAATCAACTGAAGATGTTCCTGCTAAAGCTGAACTTGAAAATTTGAATGTTCATGAACTTAGGCATTTAGCACGGAGTTTTGAAAACTTTCCGATAAAAGGTAGAGATATTTCAAAAGCGAACCGGCAGAAGTTATTAGATTATT
This sequence comes from Melioribacter sp., assembly GCA_016841125.1. Lineage (GTDB taxonomy): Bacteria > Bacteroidota > Ignavibacteria > Ignavibacteriales > Melioribacteraceae > JAENZU01. The sequence goes on from JAENZU010000211.1 coordinate 2,612, forward strand.
TTAATTCTCTAAAATGAAATTAACATAACCGGTCTTTTAAACTCCACTATATGTGGAGTTTTTTTATATTTGCAAATATGAAATCCAAAATAATTACAATTACGCTGATAACAATTTTTTCAATCCTACTTTGGGGCTCGGTATCGCTTTCCGGCGAATACTTTACAACTCTTGAAGTCCCTATTCAATTTATTAATCTCGATCCCGATTATGCAATTGGAGATCAGGATGTAAGTAAAGTTCAGGTAGGTATAAAAACGCAGGGGTGGCTGCTCGCCTCGCTTCAATTCGGCAGGGATCTGGAGTTAGTAGTTCCGGTTCAAGAGGATCCTGGCAGGCATTCAATTTCTGCAAGAGCTGCCATTGAAAGAGCTTCCTGGTTATCATCAAATATGCAGATTTTAGAAGTGGTCCCCGACCAGGTTAGATATTTCGTTGAAAAAATTCAATATAAAAAAGTTAAAGTTCTGCCTAATTTCAGTTCTGACTTCAAACCCGGTTTCGGTATTGTCTCAAATATTTCAATTGAACCGGATAGTGTTGTGATATACGGGCCTGAAAGCAAGGTTGATAATATCGATACGGTAAACACTGAAGCAATTAACTTAAATGATATCGATGGAAATTATTCTGAGAATATTAAATTGATCACTTCTGAAAATTATAGTTTAGAGGAAAGCAATGTGCTCGTTTCATTCCAGGTGCAGAAAATTGTTGACAAAACATTTGAAAAGATTCCGGTTGAAACCAGGAAAGTTCCAAAATCTTTAAACCTTACAATCATTCCAACCACTGTTGAAGTTGTAGTACGTGGGGGCATTAATGATCTCGCTACACTAACTGAAAATGATATTCAAGCATTCATTTATTTTGATCAGGCATTAGAAGATACACTCGGCGTAATTGAACCCCATTTCAATATTCCGCAATATGTAAAGTTAATCGATGTCAAACCAAAATATCTTCAATATATTATTAGACAATTTTAGGAAAATATGTTCGTAACATTTGAGGGATTAGATTTTAGCGGTAAATCCACCCAGGTAAAATTATTGGCTGAATATTTTAAATCTACCGGTGCTAATGTTGAGATCATTCGCGAGCCGGGCGGCACTGCAATATCAGAGGAAATTAGAAATATTCTCTTAGATAATAAATATTCTGAAATGGAGGTGGAAACCGAACTGTTACTATTTTCGGCCAGCAGAGTTCAATCGGTAAAGGAGAGAATTGCGCCCTATCTCAATAAAAATATTACCGTAATATCTGATAGATTTCACGATTCATCGATCGCATATCAAGGATACGGCAGAGGGGTACCGCTCGATTTTCTTATTCCCCTTCAGAAGTTTGCAATTCAGAACGCCGTGCCGGATATTACATTTTTTATTGATATTCCCATAGATGAAGTGCTTTCTCGAAAAAGTAAATTGAAAGTTGAGGATGTTGATAGAATAGAATCCGCCGAATCTCATTTTTATGAAAGAGTAAGAGATGGTTACCTTTTATTATGTGAAGAGGAAAAAAGATTCCGAATAATTAATGGATTGTTATCCATCGAACAAATTCATAAAATAATTGTTAAAGAGATTGAAAGTTTGATAAATGAGTAATTGGAGTTTCCCGCATGAAAAAATATAAATTTTTTACCCTAATTCTGGCGGCTGTGATTTCCTTTGGGTTTGCCAGAAGCGATAGTGATATTTATTTCAAGATGTCGAAAGGGATCGATATATTTGGAAGGATTTACAAAGAAGTAAGTCTAAATTATGTTGACGAAGTTGATCCCGAAGAGTTTATGCTTTCTGGAGTTAAAGGCATGCTGAATTCTCTCGATCCCTACACAGTTTATATCGATAAAAATCTTCAGAATGATATTGATGTTATTACTAAAGGTAAGTATGGCGGTATTGGCGCAACTGTGGGAGTTAGAAACGGTCAGATCACGATAGTAGATTTATTGGAAGGATACTCGGCGCAAAGACAGGGAATAATAATTGGGGATATTATTGTTGAGGTTGAGGGAAAAGAATTCAGCAAAGAAAATTACGATGAACTCGGCGGTTATCTGAAAGGTGATCCGGGCACAATTGTGTCGGTAACAATCGAAAGGGAAGGAACACCCGAAAAAATAAAATTCAATTTGCTGCGCGAAGAGATTGAAGTTAAGAATTTGACTTATTACGGATTTGTACCTGAAGAAAGCAATAACGTGTATTTAAAGTTAAGCGGGTTCTCTCGCTCAGCCGGCGAAGAAATTAAGAAAGCACTTTTGGAATTAAAGGGTGAAAAAGAAATTGAATCGATCATTTTAGATTTACGCGGAAATCCCGGCGGATTGTTGGATGCCGCTATTGACGTAAGTGAAAAATTTTTAGGAAAAGATCAATTAGTGGTTAGTGTAATAGGCAGAGACTCAACTAAAGTTCAAAAATACTTTTCTACGGAGGAGCCGGTTGCCGGCACTGCACGTTTAGCAGTTTTAGTTAACAGCGGTTCCGCTTCAGCTTCTGAAATTGTTGCAGGAGCTATTCAGGATCACGACAGAGGAATAATTGTAGGTACTCAATCTTTCGGTAAAGGATTGGTGCAGACACTGCTGCCGTTATCTTACAATACATCACTAAAAATTACTACCGCAAAATATTACACTCCGAGCGGCAGATGTATTCAAAAGGTTGACTATTCTAATGAAAATAAAGTCTTTGTTGAAAGCGGCAAAATAACAAACGAAGAATTCCAAACAGATAACCTTCGTAAAGTTTATTCCGGAGGCGGAATAAAACCCGATACATCAATTTCAAATGAGTCTGAATCAAACCAAGTTTCGGATCTGCTTGCAAAGGGGATGTTCTTTAAATTTGCGACAAGTTATTATAATACCAATCCGAATTTAATTATGCTCAGTTTGAATGACGAACAGATGTTCGAAAGTTTTCTGAGTTATGTTGAGAATCAAGAATTTGAGTATACATCTAAAGCGGAAAAATTAACTTCTAAATTAATGGAATTAGCCGAAGATGAGGATTACTATGATGGTGTTAAAACTCAAATTTCCGAACTGAACAAAGAGTTAATCAAACTTAAAAACAATGAACTCAATAGATATAAGTTGGATATCATTCACGAAATAAGAAAAGAATTAGCTTCTCGGATTGATGGTAGAAATGGTAGAATTATTCAATCGCTCAGTTTCGATAAACAATTCGATACAGCTTTGAGAGTGATGTATGAAGATAAAACTTATAAAACCCTGCTAAGTTTCGTTGACTGAGCTGATACTTGTTTTCGCTTTTATTCTAGTTGGGGTAGTTACAGGCATTGCATCCGGATTGCTGGGAATTGGCGGGGGTATAATATTTGTCCCAAGTTTATTTTTTTTACTCCCTTTTCTAAATGTTGATCATACTCTACTCCCGGTCGTAGTAATCGCAACATCTTTGTTCGCGGGAAGTTTTGCATCATCGAGTGCATTTTATAGTCATTTCAAAAAATCAAATATTGATTTCAAAGCTGCTTTACTATTGGCTTCAGGGAGTATCCCCGCCGCTTTTGTCACTCCCTATTTTATTGTTGATTTTGATCCTTTCACACTCAAGATTATTTTAAGTATCATATTATTTATTGTCGCTGTTAAAATGCTGTTCGAGAAAAAGGAAAAAGTTATAAATGGATTAGAATTAAAACATTTATGGCTTATCCCTTTTGGAATATTTACTGGTGTTTTATCAGCACTCAGCGGTTTAGGCGGCG
>JAENZU010000212.1 GCA_016841125.1 Melioribacter sp.
ATTCTGAATATATTCAGCAAAACGGGGATCGAATTTGGCAAGCCTGTATTGAGCAAACGCATTTATATCGCCCCAGCTCCACCAATAATCGGAACCTGCCAGCTCAGCGTACTTTACTGCATCCCGCAAATAATTTTCTTTTTTGGTAGTAATGTAAAGTTCGATAGCTGCAAGCGCTAATTTTCCGGCATAATGAGTATCTATATACATGCCCGAACCACTGCTGTCAACATCAGGAACAGTTTGATGCAAGTTGTAAAAAGTTTCAGCCGTGTTCAAACATTGATTTGCAAAATCTACCATGTTCAATTTATCCCGCCATATTCGGGCTGCAATTGCTAAAGAGGCAGAATAAATTCCAATTAAATTCTTACCGATTCCTAAAAACGCGGGTCTATCAAATTGCATAGGATCTTTTTCAGGCATACGCCAACCCACATCATGATCCCTTAAATCCTGAACCTGTGTTACCAGAAGCCGGTTATTATAATTACAACGCAGCAGCCAATCCAATCCAACTTTTGATTCCTCCAAAAGATCAATCTGGCTGTTTTTATTTAAATCAAAGTTAAATTTTACCGGATCGAAATCATACGAAAAAAGCAGTGTATAAACCGCGTATGCCGTGGTATTTAGAAATTTGACGTAATCGCCAGCATCGTGCCAGCCTCCGGTAACATCATACAAACTTTTGGAAGTGTCACTTCCATTTAACAGCGAGGTTGCATCTGAAATATGGCAGACGTCGTGATAACTGGGATCAGTATAACCGCATCTTTGAATTTTATAAAATTGAATTAGAGTATCTACCACAGAATTAAAAATATTGAACCCGACTTTAAACTCAAGCGATTCTTCCCCGTTAACCTTCAAAATGTAGGTACCTAGATTTTTTAGATTCGAGAAATCAATTCTATAAGTAAAAGGGAAATTACCGTACGCTCCGCTATTCAAGGAAAGCTTTTCCGAAATTAGGGTATCGGCATTGCTTAAATCAATGATAGAAAATGGTTTGTTATTTAAGTCAACTTTAGAAAGAATGACCCCCTTCTTAATATCGTCAGGCAGATACCCCACCTGGCAAATTCGAATATAGGTGTCCGGCTCCCTAGTATAACAGTTTTGTACAAATACTAAAGAAAAAGTTATGATAAATAAGAAAAAGAAGCTCTTTTTCATTTTCTTTAATTTTTATTTTCTTCGAAAGTTGTTCCGAATACATGATCCCATGTAGGCTGACTAACACCGAATCCCTTTTTATCATTTTTATAATGATGAAGCATATGATGGTTTTTAATTGCCAGCCAGAATTTATTTTTCATATTGAAATGATGAATCGCATAATGCGTTATATCATAAAATAAATAACCGACTAAAAATCCTGAAAAATAAGGGGCAACTAAGATACCTCCGAAAAGCCAGTAGAATAGAAAATAAAATAATAGTGCAAGCGGAATGCTAACAGAAGGAGGCATCACTAATCTTCTAGAATCTTTTGGGTAATCGTGGTGAACACCATGAAAAATGAAGTGAATTTTTTTTCCTAACTTACTTTTCATTTCAAAGTGAAATATAAATCTATGTAAAAGATATTCTGTCAATGTCCATACCGCAATACCAATAATGAAATACAATACCATTGTAGAAAACGTTAATTCATACGTGAAATATCCAGTGTAAAGAAAAAAGAGAATTATCGGAACGTAAACCCAAAGTGGAACCGTCCAATGTACCCGAGAGAGAGCTTCCAAAAAATCGTTCTCAAACATTCTAACGGTTTCATCTTTATTTGAAACGTACTGCTTAGGCATTAATCTCCTCCGATCATAAAATATTTAGCTGCCAATATAATTATTTAACATTAGAGTGTAAATAGAATAGAGTGATGATGAATTTTGAATTATGAACTTTGAATTTCCGCTTTTTCTAGGTTTACTCAGTGCTGCTTAGCACCCTTTGCGTGGAAATCTTTTCGAATCATGAATATCGAATAACCAATATCCAATCTTGCAATTTCTAATTCGAGTCTTGATGAATCAAGACTCTACAAGGGTGAGTAGAGATTTGATTTATCAAATCTCATGTGCATAAAAAAAAGCGAACCATTCGGCTCGCTTTAAATTTCCGAAAAAATTCTAATTATACTTTTACTACCCCGATTCCGGGTCTGTCGTTCAATGTGACTTTCCCGTCGATCACTTTCGTGCCGTCGAAGACATCATTACCGATTAGCAGAGCACCGTCGAGATCAGCCCAATCAACCATTGGTGAAAGATGCGATGCAGCCGAGATTGCACAGGAGGTTTCCGTCATACATCCTAGCATTACTTTCATATCCAGCGAGCGGGCAAGATTCAGCATTTTATGCGCTTCTCTCATTCCCGTGCATTTCATCAGCTTAATATTTATACCGGAATAAACACCGTGCGCCTTAACTACGTCTGGAATTCTCTGAAGTGCTTCATCAGCAATGGTAGGCAGCGGACTGTTTTCAGTCAACCACGCCATATCATCAATTTGAGTTTTGGGCATCGGCTGCTCAACAAATGTAACATTCCGTTCATTTAACCAATGGATCATATCTAATGCGAACTCTTTATCTTTCCAGCCCTGATTAACATCAACACACAAAGGTGTATCGGTAACCGAGCGAATCGTTTCGATCATCTCTTTATCGGTATCTCTTCCAAGTTTCACTTTTAAAATTTTAAATTCCGAAGCTTCTTGAGTTTTTTCTTTAACAACTTCAGGAGTATCAATTCCAATTGTAAATGAAGTGTTTGGAGTTTTATCTTTATCGTATCCCCATATTTTGTACCACGGCTGTCCAATAAGTTTACCGACTAAATCATAAAGTGCAATATCCACGGATGCTTTAGCGGCAGCATTACCTTCATCAATAGAATCTACATAATCAATAATTTCTTCCAATTGAAACGGGTCATTAAATTGACCAAGATTGACTTTGGATAAAAATTTTGCGGCCGTCTCCTGCGATTCACCCAAATATGGAGGCATCGAGGCTTCGCCGTATCCGGTAATTCCGTCATATTCAATTTCAGTAAGCATAACCGGAGTTGTAGTCCGTGAACTTGTAGCAATTGTAAAAACATGTTTCAATTCTAACGTGTAAGGTTTGAAAGTCAATTTCATTTTAGCGCCGCTTCTATTTTTAACGTAATTAGTTGCAAATAATTTTTGTGATGCCGAACCCGCAATCAGTGCAGAACCGGCTATCATTCCGCCTGTCTTAAGAAAATCTCTTCTATTTTGTGGCATGCTATTCCCCGTTATAAAATTTATTTGAAGTAAGAGTCGTAATTCCATTTTTGTCAATCGATGATAAAATACGCTTTGCCCTTATGAAAGTTCTCAATCTGTACTCGTTGTAATTAGGTTTGTCTTTATCGAAACTATTTAAGCGAACTCTTCCCGATGCGTGAATGAAATCCATATTCCCTAAATAAATTGCAACGTGAGTTATGCGTTCCGGTTTATCATCTGAGGCTTTTCTTCCGAAGAACAAGAGATCGCCCGGTTTGCAATTTTCAAAACCGTTTTCAGTATCCACCAATTCCCCTGTGTGAACTTGCTGCGATGCATCTCTCGGTAAAACAATACCGTTCAAATAGAATGCTGTTTTGGTAAACCCGCTGCAGTCCATCCCTTTTGAAGAAGTACCGCCCCACAAGTATGGAACGCCCATAAATTTTTCAGCTTCTTTAATTACATTTTCGGCAGTGGGATTAATTGCTTTCAGCCACTCGTCATACATCATCGATCCGCTTTTTTCAACGAACGCATGCCTGCCGTCGGGATATTCAACTTTGTAAAAATCTCTCTCTTCGGAAATGAATTTCAACAGATCCCCCGAAACCAGATCAGAAACATGCATTGATCTCTTATCCATATCGGAAAATGAAAATCCGTACTCTTCCAAAAAAATCACTTTAGATGATTGAAGCCAAGTCTCCTGCTCTTCTTTTGTCATCGGCTCAAATCCATCGTCATCCGTCCAGGCTAAATATTTATCAGGTGTTTGGATCAGAAAAAATCCGCCTTCTTTTTTGTAAACTTTTACAGGGGTTCCCAAAAGTGATTGGGTAGCCAATTCCTGCGAATGCCCCGGCTTCGATCTCAGATTTACAACGGAAAGATTAATTACACCATAAATTTTATTTCCTAATTCATCATCAGGAAGAAGTTCTGTTTGATCATCAATTTTAACATTCATTTTATCTAATTCCTTTATCAATAAATCATGTGCCTCGGGTAAATTGGTTTCGCCTTTCAAAATAAAGGTTTCACCGGACTGCTCAATTTCAAAATTGAAAAGTGCAACCCTTTTATCCGGCGCATAATCTGCTCTAACTTTTTCAATTACGTTTTGGATGCTGGTCATTTTAGAATTCTCTTGCGGTAAATAAATTTGAATAGTCAATAAAACCAAAAGTGATGCGATTGTTTTTTTCATTATGATTTTTAACTGATTGTTTTAGAATCTACAAAAATAAAAAATTCCTGCTTAGATTTCAGATTAAAATAAACGGATCACCGAATTTTCGGAAACCTTTTCTTTTTTTTATCATCAAATCGTGATAAAAAATGGAGATTTTATGCAAACTTTAAAACAGCCGAAAGTGATAATGTTCTCTACCCCAACCTGCTCTTTCTGCAATACTGCAAAGAGATATTTTAGGGAACATAAAATTCGATTCAAAGATATCGACGTTTCGCGCGATCAAAAAGCAGCACTCGATATACGAAGAAAAACCGGGCAGACCGGAGTGCCTGTTATTTTAATAAATAACCGACCTATAATCGGATTCGACAAACCGCAAATAAACAGATTATTAAATATAAACGGTTAATTAAAAAGGAGAATATTTTATGAAAATCAAACCGATGGATGACAGAGTTTTGGTTGAAATTTTTGAAGAAGAAGAAAAAACCGCATCGGGAATTATTATTCCTGATACCGCAAAAGAAAAACCCCGCATGGGTAAAGTTGTTGCCGTAGGCACCGATGAAGATTTACAGGAACATATAAAAGAAGGTGATAAAATCCTTTTTGCTAAATATGGCGGCGAAGAGATTGAATTTGACGGTAAAGAATACAAAGTTGTTCAGCGTGCAGATATTTTAGCCGTAGTTGAAGACTAATTTATTTTTGAAACAATGGCACTCGCCAAAAAGAGGGCGGGCAAGCACAGATTGAACAGATAATCACAGAAAACTTTTGTGTTGGGATCGCAGATTCTGCGATCCCAGTAAAAAGAATGAAAAAATGCGTGTCACACTGAGCTGATTTACTAGCCTTTGGTTGGGTCGAAGTGTTTGAGAATTTCCCGGCTTTTAGGTGGATTGAAGTGTGAGTTTAAACATAAATATTCTAAGAAGTTTTTTTTCAAATTTCAAATAAAATGATAAAATAGAATTGGGATTGAATTAGTTAACTACTTAGAACTGACCAAACAATTGTTAATTAAGACACCACCTTTGCAGAATCCAATAAGATTTATCCATCAGATAAAATTTTTAGTGCAGCTTCAACTTTCTTTTTGAGAGGTCCCAATTCATTTTCAATTATAAACCAAATAATCGAAACATCGACATCAAAATATTCATGAACAATTCTATTACGAATTCCCCTTAATTGATTCCATTGTATTGATGAAAATTTGTGTTGAACATTTTCCGGAATTCTTGCAGAGGCTTCACCTATGATTTCAATATTTCTAACAACTGCATCAATGATAAGTCTGTTATTGTTAAATTTTTCAAAATCAATTCCTTTGCAGTATTCTTCAATCTGATTTATTGAATTAAGAATATCATCAAATAATATTTGCGGCTTTCTTTTAGACAATTTGTAGTTCACCGCTAATTTCGTTGAATAATCTTTCATTAATTGCACCTCTTGAAACAAGGTCAACCTTTATTCCAAGCAACTTTTCCAATTCATCGGCTAGATCAACAAACTTTAATCCAATCGGTTTCTTCAGTTCAACCATAATATCTATATCGCTGAATTCATTTGCTTCACCTGTAGAGTAAGAACCGAAAATGTAAATTTCCTTTAAATTGTATTTTTTTAACAATTTATTTTTACTCCGGGCTAAAGTATATTTTATTTCCGTTAGACTTTTCATTTGCTCATGATCAAATTATTTTTTGGCAAAATAAAAAATTATTCGCTAATCTGCATTACAATACTTAATGAAACAAACCATTCAACCAATCCGTTTTCCATTCTCCGGTTTCCTATTCTTCTGATCACCCTTACTTTTGCTCTTGAATATTTGGATGCTAAAATCTAATTTTGAACCGTGGCTGCGGCACAAATTAAATTA
>JAENZU010000213.1 GCA_016841125.1 Melioribacter sp.
GTTATGAAATTTTCTACACTCTTTAAAATAATTACAATTATCATTTTGTGTTTTAATCTGTCCAACGTAATTGCGCAGAACATATCTTTTATTCCCGAACATACCACGCTTGATGATACGCTAGGTTCGGAAATGGTTTTCGAATTGGAATTAAAAAATATCTCGGCGGAGGAGCAGACCGTTTTTGTTGTCCGGTCTATAAATAATCTTCCACCGGATTGGAGTTCTTCACTCTGCTTCGATTTTTGTTACCCCAATACTACTGACAGCATTGTGACTAATTCAACTTTCGGCAGCTCACCGCTCCAGCCCGATGAAGTAAGAGCTGTGTCAATACACGTTTACCCTCTCAATAATTTTGGTGTTGGAAATTTACAGCTTCAAGCAGGCACAATGAGAGATCCTTCAAACCGTATTATTGTTGACTTTACGGCAAATTCGTTTGAAGTTCTCAGCGCAGACGATAATATTTCAAATTCACTTTCGTTTGAACTTAAGCAGAACTATCCAAATCCTTTTAATAACGGAACAATCATTTCATATCAACTGGAGAAAGCAGGTGATGTGAAACTTAAACTTTACGATATTCTCGGTAATGAATTAATGGATTTGGTAAACGAATTTAAATCAGCAGGGCACCATTCTTATTTCCTGGATGCAAGCAATTTAAGTTCCGGTGTTTATTTTTATAAACTTGAAAGTGCAGGAAAAATTCAAACAAAAAAAATAGTTTTGGAGAAATAGATGAAGCATTTTAAAATTGCGGCGATTATACTTTTGTTTGTCAATGTTGTGTTTGCTCAAGATGAAACCGTTACAAAAAAAGCTCCAAACTTTATGCTTGAAGATTTAAACGGTGATTATGTTGAACTTAGCGAGATGCTGGGTGATGGTCCTGTTTTGATTTCTTTTTGGGCTACGTGGTGCAAGCCGTGTATGGAAGAACTTGCTCAACTGCAAAAAATCTATACTGAGTTTAAGGGTGATGGAATGAAGATGCTGGGAATTTCCACAGATAATGAGAAGAGTATTTCCAAAGTAAAACCTTACATAAAATCCAAGGGATACGATTTTACCGTTCTGCTCGATACTAATTCGGAAGTATCGCGTAAATATTATGCTCAGGCGGTTCCATACACTGTTATAGTTGATAAAGACGGAAGCGTTGTTTATCAGCACCTCGGCTATAAAAAAGGTGACGAAATAAAAGTAAAAAATATTATCCAAAAATTATTGGAAGGATGATTTGTAAACCGGTAGTTAATTACTGTTACTCAATTTCAAATTTATGCGATCTTAAAATGAAAATGTTCTTAAAACTAGTATCCCGCCTCTGTCCATTTATTTTTATTATTTCAATTACTAATGCTCAAAGTCTAGGTTCACTCACCCTGCCCGAAGGTCTCGGATTGTCAAATCAATTGGAATATTCCTACGATATTGAAGATGAATTGGAGATCTTCGAAAACTGGCTGAATCTGGATTACCGCAGAGGAATTTTTTCCGCTGGATTCAGATTTGAAGTGTTTCAGCCGAATGATCCAAATCCTTCAATAAACCGCGGTAAAATTAAGTATGCCGATATTGCTTATAAATACATTACCGCAGAAATTGGGAATCCAAGAGAAGGGGCGTCGATTACTGTTGGAAACTTTTATGCACTTTTCGGAAGGGGAATGATTCTCAAAAGTTACGAAGATAGAAACATACGAGTTGATAATAATTTACTTGGTGTTAAAGTTGTCGGGCGATATGCAGATTTTAAACTGGAAGCTTTAACTGGCATGCCCGAGAATGCTGCTGCCGAAAGGAATGATATACTTCATGCTGTTGATCTGGAATACAAAGGTTTGCGAAATTTGCGTTTTGGCGGATCATTTGCTTCTAACGATCCGGGAGATAATAACACCGAAAAAACAATGCTGGCATCAGCCAGGGTTCAGCCGTCTCTCTGGAATTTTGACGGATACTTCGAATACGGACTTAAGAAAAACGAAAGAGTTCGAGAAACTATCTTCGACAATAACCGCGATATTACCGGCAGAGGATTTTACGGAAATCTAAATTTTTTCCTCGGGTCACTCGGCGTAACAAGTGAATATAAATATTATGACAATTTCGGATTTGAAACTAATGATAGAACGGTTAGTTACAATACACCTCCGTCTGTTCGCAAAGATTATACTTACACGTTACTCAACCGCCACCCTTCTGCACTTGACCCGAATAATGAAAAGGGATTTCAAGTGGAGCTGAACTATTCACTCGATATTGCTACAGATTTTGTTGCAGCATATAGTCAAACTAAAACTCTCGATCAGAGTTCTTTCTATCAAAAGGTAATTGGCAGCAGTTTGCCGATTAGATCACAGTTGGAAGAATTTTATTTCCGTGCTTCGCATGATTGGTCGGATAATTTTAAAACAATCGCAGCGTTCGGCTACAACAAAGAACTCTCTTCAAATACCGAGAATGTTACTCCAATAATAGAACTGAAATATTATTTAGATGATATAAATACTTTTCGTTTAGTTCTTGAGCATCAGTCAACAAGCAATAATACCACAGATGAAAAATATTACGATGATGTGGTTTTACTTGAGTTTTTAAGATCACCAAAACTAACACTTACTTTTGTATCCGAAATGCAGACGAGGGAGCCTGATGCCGGAAGGGTTATAAGAAAATTTTGGAATTTTTTCCAGATCGGTTACTTGTTCGGTGAGCATACTGATGTGAGCTTATTATTTGGATCAAGACAGGCGGGAAACATTTGCATCGGAGGAGTCTGCCGTTACGAACCTGAATTTAGAGGTGTTGAATTAAAAATGCAGACCCGGCTTTATTAGTCCAAAATTTCTTTTAGTTTAACATATCCGCTTTTACTAACAGGGAGCTTTTCCCCGTTTTTTAATATTGCCAAATAGGATTCTTTTTCGAGCAGTTCAATCATTTTAATTTGTTCAATTTGGACAATGAATGATCTGTGTATTCTCACAAACTCTTTAGAATCCAAATGATCTTCAAAATACTTCATCGTTTTTTGTTTTAGAAAACTGCCGCCGGTTGTGTGAATATTCACATAATCGTCCTGAGCTTCCAGAAATATAATATTTTCAACCGGAATTATATTAATCTTATTATTCAGCTTAACAACTACTCTGCTCAAATTTTCATTTAAATCATCCACATGCGAAATCAATTTTTCAACCTTATCCCCGGTATTTTCATTCCCAGTAACCTGTTTCAAAGCTTTCGCCAGAGCCTCGCTGAAGCGATCTTCCGAAAATGGTTTGAGTAAATAATCGAGCGCATTAACCTCGAACGCCTTGAGCGCATATTGGTCGAACGCGGTTGTGAAAATTATTGCTGGAGGGGCATCAATCAATTCAAGCATTTCGAATCCGTTTATTTTCGGCATTTGAATATCCAAAAAAATCATGTCCGGTTTCTTTTCGTTGATCTCTTTGATACCCTCATAGCCGTTGCCGCATTCGCCGACAATTTCAATATTTTCGTAACTGCTTAAATATTTTTTTACAATGTCGCGTGCTAGTTTTTCATCATCAATGATCAAAATTCTTATTTTGCTCATTCTTTTCCTTTTTCATTTGGGATGAAAATTGTAACTGTAAAAGTGTTTTCAGTTTTTTCAGTAGTTATTAAGTTATCCTGATTATAAATTAATTTCAATCGGTTGCTAATATTAATTAAACCGATACCTTCACCTTTCTGAGTTACTGCGTCACTGTCAAAATTATTGGTAACTTTAATTTTAAAAAATTTATCTTCATTCTCACAGCTTATTTGTATTGTTACTTTTTCTAAGCTTTCATAAACCCCATATTTAATAGCGTTTTCTACAAGAGGCTGCAGAAGCATATTAGGAACTTTTATGTTCTTGCATTCTTCGGCAATCTGCTCAATAAATTCAAATCTCTCACCGAATCTTACTTTTTCAATATCAGTATAAATTTTTATATTCTTCAACTCTTCAGAAAGACTATTCATTTGAACCTGGTTTTTGGAAAGAGTGCCCCGCAGGAAATCAGAAAGTTTAATCGTCATTTCCCTTGCCTTGTCAGGCTCGGTTAAAGTTAGTGAGCTAATAGAATTCAAACTATTAAAAATGAAATGCGGGTTTATCTGATACTTTAGTGATTTCAACTCGGTTTCTTTCAGCAGGTTATTCAACTCATTTTCTTTAATCAGTTTATCCCTAAAGTTGTTGTAGTATATCAATAAATAATAAATTGATACGAGCATTAAATATATCAGCCCGCCTATCATAAATCTCCAGATCAGGGTAGAGTAAAGAAATTCTTTAGATTCATTGAAAATTGAGGAGATGATAAAATAGCCTGCTAAAATCCAAATAGCATTAGTTATGGCTACACCGGCAATATGATTGGTAATTACTTTAGTGACGCTCGAATTCTCGAATGATACAAAACGTGTCGGGTACCAAATTGCTAAACCTAAAAGGGCATAAATAATATTGAAAATTAAACTATCTATTATAGAATAATAAACAGTTTGCTTAAGAATTAAATTTAGAAGAAAAAAATGTATCAGACCAATCAGCAGCCAGCCGAAAAAATATCCGGTAAGTAACTTCCTATCTTGGATAAAAGGATTCATCAGTTCTTGATTTCTCCGCCGCCGAAAATTGCAATCCCTTTAATAATAAGCACCTTGTTCGTTTGATTATCTGATGTATCAATATTTCTTCTCTTATCGTCAAACCCGCCGAATATTGAGTTAAGTTTTGGAACTATTCTCATATGACTTGGAACAGTCAAATTTACTCCGCCGAAAATTGCGACAACGTCCAGCAGGTGTTCTCCGTCAGCCAGTTCCGCATCTACCAGGTCAATTTCCGCTCCGCCGAATATTGTGGTTATCTTTCCCCCTTTAAATTGTTTGGTTGTTAAAAATTTCTTTTTATGGGAAAAAATTGTTGTTTCATCAATAACATTTTCATCGCTGAGCATTTGACTTTGTGCAGTACCTTTTTCCGCATGCTTATTCCCGTCATGTTTTTTCAGTAATATCGAAATTCCGAGTATTATCAATAATATCGGCCAGTATTTGAAAAATAAGTCGGAAACGTCAAAATAATAAATGTCCGAAAGTATGAAGATCAAACCGACAATTATTAATACAAATCCCATAAAATTGCCGCGGTCATTAAGCAATATTACTGCTCCGATTACAATTATAATTATCTCCCAAGAAAAAAATATGTCCGTAAGATCAAAACTCAGCAGATTAAAATTATCAATAATAAACAGCGCTCCGATTAGTATCAAAAAAGCGCCTATCAACGACCTTGCTTTCAAACTATTCATATTCTTCTCCAATTAAGATTTTATTTCTCCGCCGCCGAAAATTATCAGTCCTTTAACAACTAATGTGCGCTCAGGATCGGGAACCATGCGGGGGTCTGATCGCCGTTTATCCGAAAAGCCGCCAAACAAAGACAAAACTTCATTTTGAACATTCCAATCTTTGGGAACGAAAAGAGTACTTCCGCCGAACATAAAAAATAGATCAATAACATTTTTCCCTTCGGCAAGTGTACAGTCGTGAAAATACAATTCCGAACCGCCGAATATCGAAGTTATTTTTCCGCCTTTCAAATCTTTAATGGAAAAATTCTTATTGCTGCCGCCGAAAATGGATAACTCATTAAAATACTGATTAGAATCTTCATCAACTACGGCATGAGTACCGGACTTATTTCTGATAATAATATACCCTCCTAAACCGACAAGTATAAGGGGCCAGAATTCGGGGAAGAAACCTATCAATCCGATCAACACTAAAACTATACCTGTACCTTTGCTTTCTGAATTTGCTAAAAGCAGCAGCCCGATAATAATTAGAATTGACTTCCACGAGAATAGATAGGGAGGTAAGTAAAAGTCGATTATATAAAAGTTGTCGAGCAAAAATAATGCTCCAACTGCAATTAATAATATTCCGATTATCAATTGACCCGAACTTAAATTTTTTCTAGCCATAACTTCTCCAAATTTTTCTGCTCAATTTTAATTATCTTATTCCACTATTTAAATGGTAAATCGGTGAATTGCGGATTCCTATCGGTAAATAAAGAAACGGAAGACAATTCTTCTTGAAAATGAACAGGATATTTTACTTTTTGAAACTTAATTTTTTATCAACTCAGTTATCTTAAATGAATAAAACAACGATAAGTCAGGTTAGAGGCGGATTTTTTATTCTAATAGGCATTGTATTATTTGGGACTATTGGATATGAATTAATAGAGGAAGAATGGACTATCCTCGATTCATTTTATATGACTGTA
>JAENZU010000214.1 GCA_016841125.1 Melioribacter sp.
CATATGTCAAACTCATTCCGCCGGTTTCGTGATCGGCAGTAACAACCACAAGTGTCTCTCCGTCGGATTCAGCAAAATCCATTGCGGCACCCACAGCCGAATCAAAATCGTCAATTTCATTCATCATTTTGGTGAACTCGTTATTGTGCCCTGCTGCATCTATCTTGGAACCCTCAACCATCAAAAAGAAACCTTTCTCTTTCGAGGATAAAATCTCAATAGTTTTGTTAACCAGGTTGGCTAGCGAATAGTCCCTATCTTCAGCGTAGGGCAGGTCGTCATCGGCAAGAAAAATTGCGGTCTTTTCCGCGTCTTCTAAAGAAAGAAAGTCATCAAGAGAAGTTATTATTTCGCGGGATTCATTTAAAGCTTCCCGAAGAGTTACCTCCTCACCATTCTTGCCGGTTGTAAAAGTAGTATCGCTAAATTCTTCCCTTCCGCCCCCAACAAAAATATCAACATCCGATTCAATTAACTGACGAGCAATTTCAGCTGAATTATGTCTATCGTTAACATGTGAACAAAATGCTGCCGGAGTTGCATTGTAAATTTTGGAAGTTACTACTAATCCGGTACTTAGCAAGTTATCCTTAGCATACTCGAAAGCTGTTTTTAGTACACCGTCGTTTACATCAACCGAAAGAAAACCATTATTAGTGTGTTCGCCGCATGAAAGCGCAGTTGCTCCTGCTGCTGAATCCGTAATTAGATTATCTGCAGAACAAGTAACAGAAAACCCTGCGATTGAAAACCTATCAAAATTTGTTTGACCACTATTGATTTTATATGCCGAAAGCTGAGTGGTACCCATCCCGTCGCCGATCAAAAGAATTATATTTTTCGGTTTTTCACCGCTTAAAATTACCGTACTTAATATTATAAAAACTAGTGATCTGTAAATGAATTTTAACACTTGAATACCTGCATAAATTTTTGAATTTAAAAGTAACTAAATTCCGATCCACTTTAAATAATAAAAAGTGACTCTATTATCATATTAGAATTATTGCCTTTATTTATTCAACAGAGAACTGAACTGTTAGTTGGTTCTTACCTTGAACAAATTTACAAATTTGGGTTAATATGTATTCCTCAGAAGACTAACAAATTACTTCAAATTTGAACTTTTAAAAATATTTATAAGACTAAATTTTTTACTTGCATTATCAAAAATTAATATTTAGATTTGTCGTACCACACTTCACAATACCCTCCGCTTTTGGTCTTGGATGCCCTCCCAAGACATAAGCGTAACTCATTATTTGCCCCTTGCCCCGGAATTGCCCGCCGGGGCTTTTTTATTTTAAACCCTAAAATATTTTCAAAAATCATTTTTATTTACCGATATATTAATCGGTTCATTAACCCTTCAGGGTTAATTTTGAAACGTGAGAAGTGTGTTTGTCTTTTGTTTAGTGTGGTTCTATGCAGGCGGATTTTCTCCGCCTGTACTTATTTCCCAACCAATTAAGCTGATTTGGAATCCCTCAAATTTTATTTACTCCTATAATGTTTTCATGTATATTTATCCAATCAACATTAATCTGCGAAGGGAAATGCGATGAATCAGTTGAGAAATGTTTTACTGGGATTTTGCGTTATATTATCAACTAGCAGTAGTTTTGGTCAGGATACCACAGATATAAAATATCAGCTAAAATATCTTTCAGATAGAATAGATTCTCTTGAAAGTATTCTTGATGGGAATTCGTTAACAAATTACATTAATAAGGATTCTGCTCGATCAAGAGATGACAAAAATATTAATCCTGATCTTCTAGAGAGTTTAACAAGTTTTTTGTCATTTGATGAGGAGATTCAAAGTTCAAAAAGAAAAAGAATAAATGATCTTTTAGGCGCACTTAGGAGTGCGCCCGGGATTCTAAATTTCAAAGGTAGTGCAACATCTTCAATTCAATGGAAGTCGGGACCGGATCATTTCAGCACTGCAGTAGCTTCATTTGATATATTTGCATTTTCTCAGCTTGGAGATAACGTTCGGTTTTTTGCAAACATTGAGGCGATCGGCGGTAACGGTCCAAATAGTCAACTGAATACATTTTCCGGATTAAATGGAGATGCAGGATCAACCCAAAATAACACCGGGTTAGATTTGCTGCACATTCTAGAAGCATGGGCTGAATTAGATTTTCTAAATGGCTGGTTCAACATCATTATTGGTAAACTTGATCTAACAAATTATTTTGACATTAATGCAGTTGCAAACGATGAAACTTTGCAATTTCTATCGGATCCTTTTGTAAACAGCACGGCATTTCCTGTTCCTCAAAATTCTGCGGGAATAAAAGTGAATGCGAAATTGGCAAATCTTCTTTTCTTCCAATTTGCTTGCGCAAGTGAGGATAACTCCGGTAACGATATCTTTAATCAATTATTTAAAATTTTGAGTACCGGACTTCATACCAATCTTGGCGAGGGTTTTTATGGCGAATATCATATTTATGTTTATAAATCGGGAATTGAAAAAGACGCTGCCGGATTCGGTGTAAGTGCATCGCATTCTTTTAATGGTTTAAGGATTTTCGGGCGCTGGAACAATAATAACTTAGACTATTCCAATATTTTCCCTTACAAAAATTATTGGAGTGCCGGCTTTGATTTAAATTCCTCTGCTGTTATAAATGACACAAAAATTGGAGCGGCTTTCGGAAAAATAAATCCGTTTAACAAATCGTTGAAGGATGAAATGATTTCAGAATTTTATATTCGATATCAGTTCAATGAATGGATTTACGTTTCACCTCATCTTCAACTGGTTAAAAATTCTGCCGGAATTGAGAGTGATTATCTGCTTTTCGGGTTAAGAAGTCATTTTACATTTTAACTGATGCTTTTGCTCCTATCCCTCTCTCAGTGTTTTAGCTTTTATAAAACTAATCTTTGATTAGTGCGTCATAAATTGTAGAAACTAAAAACAACATAAAAGACTCGAATGTCTAATAACAATGATGAAAAAGGTTTTGTAAAGACAATTTCCGATGATTTAAAAAGTGGAAATTTATGGTCTTCCATAAAACATGATTGGGAAGAACTTAAAGAATATTATTTAACGAGTGAGAAAAAAGCTGATTATAAAAGTATGGGCAGAATCAGAAGAGGGTTCAAGATATCTTGGTGGCTGTTCAAAAAATTATTTTATAAGCTGACTTCTGTTAGAAGATTGTTGTTCATTTTGGGAATCGCCCTTATAGTAATTGGGGACAACAATAACAACAACAATAATTTAGATGTCTTCGGCGGGGCGATATTGTTTCTGATAATATTATTGGAATTAAAGGATAAGCTGCTTGCAAAAGAAGAATTAGACGCGGGCAGAAAGGTACAGAGAACTCTAATGCCGGCAAAAGCTCCGAATGTTGAAGGTTGGGATATTTGGTTCTATTACAGATCGGCAAATGAAGTGAGCGGAGATCTGATCGACTATATCAAATCTGCAGAGGGAAGAACTGATATAGTGTTAGCCGATATTTCGGGAAAAGGACTTGCGGCGGCGCTTCTTACTTCAAAACTGCAGAGCACTTTTAGAGCTTTAAGTGATGATTACAGATCTGCCGATAAATTAATTGATAAAGCAAATAAGATTTTTTACAGAGATTCCACCCCGAATACTTTTGCCTCACTCTTCTATATTCAGCTTTTGGAAAATTCAGGAGAGGTTAGATATTTAAATGCTGGACAAATTCCGCCCCTTCATGTTACAAGTTCCGGGGTCTCACAATTTGAACGAGGAGATATTGCAGTTGGGCTGAGTGATAAATCTGTGTACAACGAAAAACAAATAGTAATGGAAAAGAATGATTTCCTGATTATCTTTTCTGATGGTGTAACTGAAACTTCAAATTCGAAAGGTGAATTTTTTGGAACGGAAAGATTGATAAATGAGGTGGAGTCATTCGGAAATATGTCCTCAAATGAATCCGGCGAAAAACTGATCTATAAAATTGAAGAATTTAAAGGGGATGCAAAGGTACACGACGATCTATCTTTGGTTATAATCAAAAAATTATAACGGCAGCTAATTAAAAATAAAATAGTAAAGGAACAGCGCAATTAACAAAGTTAAAATTGAACCGATAATAAATGTTGGTCTTTTCCAAAATTCGGACTCTAATTCATGGTTGCTTCTAAAAACTGTTTCGATCAATAAATTTTTAACGCCCGTAAGCGAATGTTCGTCTTTTGTTATAATCTTATACTTGTTTCCCTCAACCACATTTAATATACGCCAGTAAATTTCTTTTCCTTCAAGAGCAATTTTCAACTTTTGATTATCGGCGGCATATGGGATTTTGATCGGGATAGCTTCGAGAACATTTTTTTCGAGCTGTCTCACAATAAGTTCAAAATCGGCATCCTTAAATTTGATGCCTTTTTTATTAATGTCGCCCTCGTAAGAAATATCATTGTCCACTATCCGGAAAATAACTCTATCATCAAGACTGATCTCTTCATCATAAATCGAATTATATTGATCAATACATTTCTGACAATCGCACAAATGATCTTCGACATAAGATTTTTCCGTACTGCTAAGAGTACCCTGCATATTTATGTAAACGGAAATCAGATGCGGTAGAATATGATCGTCCTTGGAAGAAAGCTTGTCTCGTAATGCCCTATTCATTGAAGATGATTCTCCTATTTTCGGTACTACTTTTAATTAAAAATGAAG
This sequence comes from Melioribacter sp., assembly GCA_016841125.1. Lineage (GTDB taxonomy): Bacteria > Bacteroidota > Ignavibacteria > Ignavibacteriales > Melioribacteraceae > JAENZU01. Next base: position 4,694 of record JAENZU010000214.1, read on the forward strand.
TCGGCGTATTTGACCGGTGTACCTAAATTTTTTAGGAATTTTATTAATTTTAAATTTAGTTTTTTTATGATACTATTAAGCAAATCAACTGTCAATTTTTCAGATTCTGTGATTTCCTCTTTACTTTTACCATCAATTATAGAATTCAGAATTTTTATCTCTCTATCTTTAAGCGTTAATTTGAACAATGATAGTTGATAGAGAAACTCCTGCAATTTTACTATTTCCGGTAAAATAGTGCTGTCATTTCCGGCTGATTCAGGATCCATTTTTTTTTTCTTAACTGCTGGATTAAACTCATTTTTCGGATTACTTAGCAGAGCTCTGCACTGAACATGAATTGCAGAAAGAATATAATTCACGTCGTCTTTTACAATATTGGATTTGTCAATTTTTCGAAGGTTGAGATAAAAGTCATGCAGTATTTGATTTAATGGGAGTTTGTTTCTTTTTTCAAGCTGGTCGCGATACTTGGAGTAGAACTTCCTAATAATGTAATACCCCCGGGCATTTTTACTGTAATATCTGTTATGAATTTGCGACACCACCATTCACAAAATTTCCTATTTAAAAAGTCATTGCGATTGCTATATCCATATTTAATAAATATTTTGAAAATATCCTATTTTGAAAATTATATATGAAGTTTTCATAAATAAAATTTCACCTAAAAACTCAGTGTAAATTTTTAATTCCTAGTTGTTAAATAAGATTAACTTGTTAGCGGAAATTTGTATATTTGTAATACCTCTAAACTGAAAGGAGTATATATGAAGGAAAAATCTTCCGAACCAAAACTTCTCAGTAAAACAGTTATAATCACGGAGCTTCAAGCCGAAGCCCTTTCACTTCTTGCAACAAAAACACAAACCTCTTTTTCTGAACAGGTGCGGAATGCACTTGATGAATACGTCAGGAAACAACTAAAAACACAAGTTAAGAAAAAAAAGAAGTAGTTTATTTCAGATCATTCGCGGCTATTCATATTTGATCGATTTTACAGGATTTCTGAAAGAAGCCTTGATTACTTGATAAGAAATTGTGATCATCGCGATGAAAACTATCAGCATTATTACTTCGAAATATATAGGTGCAGATAATTCAATTCTGTAGCTAAAATTTTCAATCCATCTATCCAGAAAATATTTTGATATTGTTAGTCCGGTTAAAATTGAAATAACCAATAATAACAAATACTCTTTTGTCAGCAATATTAATATTGAAGCCGGGGAGGCGCCGAGGACTTTCCTGATACCTATTTCTTTTTGTTTTGATGATGCGTTGATTGTGCTCAATCCGAATAATCCTATGCATGAAATTAGAATTGAAATTATCGCAGAAATATTGATGACCTTTTTCCATTTTAAATCTGCTTCGTACTGTTTTTCAATTAATTCATTTAATAAAACATAATTGAATGGAACGAACTCAACGGCGCTTTCCCATGCACTTTTTATATCATTAAGAGATTCGTCAATCCTTCCGGGATCCGACTTGATCATTAGGTAGTTTGTTTCCAATCTTTCATCGGCTGTTAAAACAAGCGGATCAATTTCCTTGTAG
>JAENZU010000215.1 GCA_016841125.1 Melioribacter sp.
CGGCTGTGTGTAGTACTAAAGCTGTTAAAGTTGCTGAACGCAAATAAGTTGATCCAGTTACATTAAAGGAATGCTGCTGTAGTAATGGCAATGAACCGGTAGCACTTGGTGTTGCCATTGAAGTACCGGAAAGTGTTGCATAAGAACTGTTTGATTGATCATAAGTTGAATACAGCGATACACCGTTTGCTACAATATCAGGTTTCACCCTGCCGTCATCAACAGGACCCCACGATGAAAAACTGCTCATAACAACATCAGAAGGAGAAGTATATCCTCCGGGAATATCATTAACTGCACCGATGGTTAAAATATTTTTTGCGCTTCCCTTTTCACCGATACAGTCGTATTGTCCGTCCGGATCGCGGCTGGTTGAACTGAGTGTCCACCCGTTATCCCAAACCCAATGCTGCCCGGATGTTGGTCCGTCGTCGTTGCGGTCATTACCGGCAGATTTGACTATCAAATAATATGGAGCATTATGGGCAATTACATCCCAAGTTTGAGCCTGCGATGAGTAAAAACCAAATAAGTAATCTTCGGTTTGACTTATTGCAGGATCACCGAACCAGGCCCATCTATTGTCATTAAATAAATTATAGTACCAGCCTCTAATTGAACCATACGAATGGTTTGAAAGAAGCATACCTGCTGAAGCCGCAGAACTCATTTCAGAAAAATCATTATTCCAATCATAGCTGTCCAGCTCTCCGTTATATGCCATCCCTTTAGCATTAGGACTAACACCGGAAGCAATTATTGTACCCGCTACATGTGTTGAATGATAATGCACAGTTGGGCTTGCTTCTTTATTGATGAGGCGCGATGAGTATTCTTGATGTGTCGGCAGTGCTATTCCGGCATCCCACTCACCGATGAATATGCCGGCTCCGTCGAGAGATAACCCTGCACTTCCCCCCGACCAAACATTGTTTGTTGATACTGTTTTGGCTGCATTTAAATTATGGGTTATGTAGTAATCCGGTCGGTTATTAATTATTCTTTGTAACTCAACATAATTTCCGGATGCAGTTTCACTGCTAATGAACCATCCATTTTGTAAAGCTCTATCAATAGCTTTTTGTCGTTCGTCCTGGCTAATCTGATTTGTTGAATCTGAAAAATTTAGCAGCCATTGGATATTTGTGTTTTTCAATATAATTGATAATGCTTTGTCGGTTTGCCCAAAGATATTTCCGCCCAATGTCAAAATTAATAACAATTGTAATAGTCGCTTCATTTTAACTCCCTTAAAGTAATAACCTGATTCGCTTATTTTTTAGTCGGATGCAATAAACCTAATACATCCTAATAGATCGGTTAGCTTTAATCCCTTTTTAACTGCATTATCTATTGTGATTCTAATCTTTACATGCAGACGAATATTAAAGCTAAATCAATCCATTCAAGTTTAGCATTAAAAGACAAATTATATTATTAATTAAATAATTACAAGTTTATTCAACGTTCGATAAATTGTAATACTTACTAATCCCAGCGGTAATTTCAAAAATGCTGAACTTAATAATATCACCAGCGCTGACCTTAAATTCAGTCCGGTTGACAAATTCGAAAGATGATACTGTGCTTTCTTCATTAGCACAATATCTTTCTTCGACGCAACATCATCAATGAGTGTATTTTCAATTTCTGCAACCGATGCGAAGAAAGATTTTTATAATTTGATAGTGCGAATTCAACACCTACCATTCAACATTTATCGGTTTTTTCATCCAGGGAAGTTTAACAATTGAGATTGACCAGGGTAATTTTTCCAATATAATATCATGAGACTTCCGTTCAACGATTAATCTCCAATCAAATTCGTTCTCGGTTATCTTGCCCTCTCTTTCTAAAAAGGAGAGTCTCAATCCCTCAATCGAAGTATTCTTGATAGCACTAAAATTTTTAATTACACTTTTTAATAAATTTTCAGTTTCGATTTTTTCTTCCTTTTTGATTTCAATTTCGATTGGAACAGGCGCATGATGATCAAGCCCGCATAATATTTTATTGAGGGGCAGAAGAAACTCGGGATGTTTTGTTTTGCCTGTTACCGCAAACTGAAGTAAATGTGCAGCACGATTTTGTTCATGACTGTCTAAGAATTTATTTTCTTTTGTGCAGCCAATTCTTTTGAAAAATTCTATTAGAAAAGGAGCTAATAAAATAAGCCCCGCATTATTGATAAATATTCCTTCTATTGCCTCAATGTCCTTTTCACTTATATCATTATTGTCAAGTGCATCTTTATTACTATTTTCATTTGATTTATCAGTCCCCGATTTTTTAGTGTCGTAGAATTCAAAGATCTGCTCTGCAATTTTTAATCTCTCGTTCAATTTCAAGCCGGTAGAATTAAGATATGCTTCCCAGGAAATTTGCTGCAATTCTTTTTCACTAAATGACTTTGATAATTCGGAAAACTGCGAGTAAAAATACTCCTTCCAAAATTCACTATAATATTTTGAAAAGTGGGTATTCAAATCACTTACTTTATTCAGTCTTTTATGTGCTTCACTAAGCCACGTTTTTTCAGTCAATAGTGAGCTTATCTTTGCATTAGTTTTTTTCAATATGCGGACCAGCAAACTATTGGAAAACTGAAGTGATGCCCTCTTTAAGGCAGTTTTATTGTTTGATAAAAAGCTTAATACTTCACCTGCATCTTTAGCCAGTTGATTTTCAATTAAACTCTCGATTTCATTCATCGAAATATTATTGCTCCACCAAGGCAATGAGCCGCTAATTAAAAAATATTTAAGTAATTCAAATTCTGCTTCTGCATTATTTTTTATTGACCTTTCGGTTTCATTGGATGTTTCATTATGTGCATTTTTTAAAAGGTTATCTGCTTCAACTATTTTCTCTTTTAACTCTTCCTTTAATTTTAGTTTAAACTTTTCCTCAAATTCATTTTCAAAAAATTCTTTATTGAGAGTACCCAAATCGATCACAAGTTTATCAAATCGATAAACGGCATTTGTTTCGATCAGATCATCAAATATTTTTTCGACATCATTGAGCAAATCACTTTGAAATGCCTGATCCAACTTTTCCGATATGGAATCTGCCCCCTTATCATTTCCGGTTAATACCTCAACGATTAACCGGTTAACAACATGCTTATGATTTCCCATCTAACACTGATTAAAACTTATCTATATACTTAATAAAGGTGTTCTTATTTCCACTATTATTTTTTAATGAAGTCAGGTTATTGCGCACCTTTTCTTTAGAGGCGCTGTCTTTAAATTTATCAAACATCTCTTTCGTTTTGGAAATAAACTCGGCTTCAGCAGAATCATCCGTAATATCGCTTGTTCTATCGTTAATTTTTTCAAAAGAGCTAATCAATATATCACTTGCCGTTTTTTCAATTCCCTTCCTCACTTCTGCATCATTTGGAGTAGATCGTCCGCCTTTCTCTTTTTCATTAAGCATATCTAAAATATCATTCATTCTGCTCAGCATCCCTGCAGAATCTTTTAGATGAGAATCGCCTAATTTAATGTCTCCCATAAAATCACCCGGTTTAAATCCTCCTCCGCCAATAATCTGACGGATGTTTCCGTTGAGAATATCTAGATTACCGGAATACACATTTAGCGAATCTTTCTGAGATGCTATTTTGTGATCAAACATTTCAATCTTACCGCTGAAATCAAATAACTTCTCATCCAGATTTTTGAATTTTTCCGTAAACTCAAAATCTTTGGAAATATAAACCTGGAAGTCATTCAGATTATTCCATTTAGTTTTGTCCTTTATTAAAACAGATATATCATTATCCACATCTATCTCCCTTTCAATTTCTTTGTCATCCACTTCCGCTTCACAGCAATAATAAGGCAGCGAGAAATCCGCAGTTACCTTTTTATCTTTAGAAGAATAAACAAGTACAAAAGTGCCTCCTTTACTTACTCCGCCCGTATGATCAATGCCCGGATGCTCTGATAAAAATCCTTTAAATGTTTGCTTCTTTTTATCATCTTCTTCTTTCTCTTTTAGAATTGTACCGATCCAGTCGAACCATTTAAATTTTGAATTGCTGATAATATTTTCAATTGGAGTAAATGCCGATGAATAAAGGACATTCTTGGTATTCTTGTTTACAGATGCCGCATTCTCTAAAAGGATGGGGTATTTCGTTTTTAATGTGTGATGATCAAATTTGCTGTATCCTTTTTTAAGATTGTTAACGTTGGCTTCAATATCATCATTAAGCTTTTTACTTGAATCCTTCGTGTACTTGGTAATATTGATTGAAGGATCTTTCAAAGCACCCTGCGGAAGATTATTAGAATCGGGCGATTCTTGAATTGTATTATTTAGATTATTATTGAAGAGTTTCAAGTTTTGCAGATGGTCAATCATATCCCGTCTTAAAAGGTAATGATAATTTTTCAACCAGCTGAGATTATATCCGGGTCTGGGTCTAAGGTGCCTTGTGTCCTCTTCAATTTGCACCGTTGTAACCTTAATGGGAAGATTATATTTTTTAATAATTGAATTTAAATCTTCTTCAGCCTGACCGACTTCTTTACCCATGTGCCCTTCCACTCTAAAGAATTCATGAGCCGACAAATCAAAATTTAATGGACGAGTGACACTGGGATGATCAGAATATTGTGCTGCATTGAAAGACTGGATCATATTGGACTTTAAACGCAAAGAGTGATCGTAATTCCAAAAATTATTTATTGTCCCTTCCCTACCTTCAAATTTGTAATAATAAGGGATTGCCTTAATCCCTACTTTCGAATTTAGGGATTGAGACGGAGTGACTTTTAACGTCTCCGTTCTCTTAGGAACTGAAAATCTTTCGATCATCAATTCTAATCGTTTAAATAAATATTTTACTCTTTGAATTTTCGTATCATCAGAATTGAGCAATGGCGATCTATAAAAACCATGCCGGAAAGGGTCTTTAGCAAACTCATCCTCTTTAACCACCGACCCCAATAATACATGCTTGGGAAAAAGCTTATAATCTAGAGAACAGAAACTCATTGCATCAAATAGTTCCTCTTTGAATTCGGAATAGGTTTGAATTAAATCACACAAAAAATCATACACATACTGAAAGCCAAGATCGTTTGAACTAATTGACTCAGCAATCGATTTTAATCTGCTGCCCCAAGCTTTGGTAGGATCATTTTTATAATCTAAAATCTCGGCACAATTAGAATAAATTTTTGGGAACTGATCATTTAAATTTTTAACTGTGTTTTTTATTACTTTATGATAAGCCTCAACCAACTGATCTTGATTGTTTATTTTACCGTCAGGGAATAAAACTCTTTCAATAAATAAATCCGGGATTTTATGATAAGGGTTTTGAGCATCAGGCATTTTACTTATTAGATCAATAAGTAAGTTTTTTCTAATTAGTAAAACCTTCAAATTATTGTTTTGGATCTGTCCCATATTGTCACAATTATTTCCCGTGCAAATATCAGGATCAAAAAGGAAGCTCTCGTTATATAATACCGCAGCCATTTTACTAAATTCATCCTCGCCGCCAAACTGGGAAATGAGCTTTGCATCAGGAGCTTTTTTATTATCGGTCAACAATTCAAAAATCTCGATCTGCTTATTATTACTTATAAATGGGGGGTATTTGGCATTTTTGTCATCAAAGCTTGTGATAAACTTGAATTCTACATCTTCATTAAAATGCAGCAGATCACCATCTGTTGTAACCGATACACCCTTTGATAATGTTATAAAATCTTTTGTGAGTGATAACTCGAGTCCGCATACAATTCCCGCACCGAATAATTTTGTTCTTGTTAATCTATTTTGAACATCAAGGTATTGAACAATTTCATTTAGCTGCTTTGAAGTAAGCACTTGGTCTTTTTCAAAGTAAGTATAGGAATTGATTTCATTTGCCAGTTTTATATAATTCGTTTCCATGACTCTATTTCTTTTTTGTTCCTAAATTTGTTTTATTCAATACAAAGGAATTGTCTTGATTTTTTCCGCAGTCGAAAAGGAATGCTTCATCATAAACATTTTTAAGACTGCTTAATGCCGCTATAAAATTGCCCAAAGCCTTAGCACGATCTTTATGATTTGATGCATTTAATTTTAACCACTTTCGGTAAGCCATTTCGAATTGACTCATTTGAAGTTCTTCGATCCACCAGACTCTAGGCAATATGTGTGACGGTGTTTCCATTCTAATAATCTTTTCGCCATACCGTCTGAACTTGATGTTTGAACATCGCTTTCTCCAT
>JAENZU010000216.1 GCA_016841125.1 Melioribacter sp.
GTTTATGTTATAAATAAATACAGAACCACTATCACTGCATGCTAAAACGTTGCTGCCGAGAAATTTTATGGAATTTAAATTTGCGGTAGAATTAAAGTTTACATTTTGAATATTTTCAAATGAAAATCCGGAATCCGAATTTTCGAATAAAGCGCCGACATCATACTTTTTTAATTTCTCAAGTTCGCCGCTTTCAATAAGTGTATGCACTTGATAAAATATTACATATGTAATTGCAATAAACAGAACTAAAAAAACTGTAGCACCAATTATTGAATAAATTTTTATTTTTTGCTTTTTCTTTTTCTCATTTTTAACTGAGGTCGTCTGCATACTTTTAAGGTAATTTTCAAGTTCTCTCAAAGAGAACAATAACTCTTCACAATCCTGATATCTTTCAAGCGGGTCTTTTCTTAGTGCACGCGATAAGAATAAATCGACCATTTCGGGAATTTGCGGAAGCCTGCGTGAAATTAAATGCGGCTCAGAATTTAAGTGGGCATCCAATATTTTCTTCTCTTCATTAAAAACGAATGGCGGATCGCCGGTAACCATTTCATAAAATGAGCAGCCCAAAGAATAAATATCTGTCATAATAGATATATCTCTTCCCTCAATTTGTTCAGGACTCATGTAAAATATTGTCCCAACTTTCTTACCTCTGCTCAGCTGCGTTCTGTTCTCGAGCGAAACCGAAATTCCGAAATCCATTATCTTTACAATACCGGAAGGAGTAATAATTATGTTTGAGGGTTTTAGATCCCGATGGATAAAGCCTCTCGAGTGAGCATATTTCATCCCCAGAAGAACCTGCCTGAAAATAAAAATAACATCCTCAATATGTAATTGTTTTTCCCTCTGAATTACCTTATCGAGACTCTCTCCTTCAACGTACTCCATAACAATCCCAAGCACTCCGTCATGTTCAATAAAACCATAAACGGTAACAATATTCGGGTGCCCTAGCTTTGCCTGGTTTCGAGCTTCGGTCTTAAATTTTTCAATAAAACGTTCTTTATTTAGGACCTTGGATTTAAGCATTTTAATAGCTACATGGCGATCGAGTTTGGTATCATAGGCTTTGTAAACTATGCCCATACCGCCTTCACCCAGGACAGATAAAATTTTGAAGCTTTCCAGCGTTGACCCAACAAGGTTTTCCATTTAGGCGGAACCTGAATTAGTTTTATTAAAACAAACCTTAATATACTAAAAACTTCAAAACCATACTTTTTACTCAACAAATAACTTTTCTGCATCAGCTTAAATTTTCAAGTAGAGAACTCTCAACAATTGAATTTCACTTCTTTGTTGAAAGTGAAACTTTAAGTATTTCAGAAATTTGAAGTAAATATTATCTTCAAGAAATTTTATTGATTTTTGAAATTTTAAGCATTATTTTTGTAAGTCTATGCGAGAGTGGCGGAATTTGGTAGACGCGCTAGACTTAGGATCTAGTATCTGTGAAGATGTGGGGGTTCGAGTCCCCCCTCTCGCACCAAATAATTTTACCGCAAGTTCCTTTCATTTAACTATCATGAGGTTAATTTGGATACAAAAGTAAATGTACTGTCAGATTCTGAACACGAAATAGAAATTAATTTAGGCTACGATGAGATTAAAGAGGATATTGATAAAGCCTATTTGGAAGAGAGAAAATCAATTTCTCATCCAGGATTTAGAAAGGGTAACGTTCCGCTTTCTTTAGTAAAAAAGTTGTACGGTGAAGCCATCGAATATAAAGCAAGCGAGAAAATTGCAAATAGCAAATTTTGGGAAGTTGTTGAAAAAGAAAATTTGAAGCCAATAAGTACTCCTGAATTATCGGATCTGGATTTTCAGATTGGGGAAAAACTTTTCTTCAAAATTAAATATGATGTAAAACCGGAACTGGAATTAAAAAATTATACCGGACTCGAAATTGAGCGCCCAATATTCAAATTGAAAGAAGAAGATATCCAAAAAGAAATTGATTACGTTTTTAAAAGCAACGCAACTTTTGAAGATACGGACGAAGTTAAAGATAAAGACTACAAAATTACCGTTGACCTTCAAAGATTAGATGAAAATAATAAACCAATGGGAGATCAAAAATCAGAAAATCTCGAAATTGACCTATCCGATCCTAATGTTCACCAGCAAATTACTGAGAATGCTATGAACAAAAAGGTTGGAGATACTGTTGGTTTCACATTTACCGATGAGCATTCCCACGGCGAAGAAAAACACGTCGTTGATTATATTTATTCGGCTGAAATTAAAAAAATTCAAAAGCCGGTTTACCCCGAAGCTACGAAAGAATTCATTAAAAAAATCTCAAAAGATAAAGCATCAAGTCTTGATGAATTAAGAGAGCAAATCGAAAAAGATTTTACTGATTATTACAATTCTCAATCCGATAAAATTTATTCGAGTTCATTGTTAGACACAATCGTTAAGAATAATGATTTTGAACCTCCGAAAGGCTATGTTGAGAATCTCCATAAACGAATGGTTGAGATGGAGAAAGAAAATGCAAAAAGATATAATCAGCCAGTTAATGAAAATGTTTTATCGGAGCAACTAAAACCGAAATCTGTTTGGAATGCAAAATGGCAGTTAATACTTGAAAATCTTGCTGAAAAAGAAAATATTAAAGTTGAAGATTCCGATATTGAAGAGGCAGTAAAAACTGAAGCTGTTAAAACCGGAATTTCCGTTGACAAATTAATAAAGTTCTATAAAGATTCCGGAAGAGTGGAAGTACTTTTAGAAGAAAAAGTAATTAAATTTCTCAAGGAAAATAACAAATTAATTGAAGTTGACGCTGAAAAAAAAATGAAAGAACAAAAAGCAGAGAAAGAAAAAGAGGATAAAAAATGAAAAGCTACGAAATTTATAATCAATTAGTACCTTACGTTATTGAGCAAACAGGTCGCGGCGAACGCGGAATGGACATTTTTTCAAGACTTCTCAGAGAGCGAATAATTTTTCTCGGGTCGGCAGTAGATGATCATATTGCAAGTTTAATTATTGCACAGCTCCTTTTCTTGGAAGCAGAAGATCCCGATAAAGATATAAATCTTTACATAAATTCACCGGGGGGCAGTATTTCGGCAGGCTTGGCAATTTATGATACAATGAAATACATCAAAGCCGATGTTGCTACAATCTGTGTAGGCTTAGCCGCAAGTATGGGTGCTGTTTTATTAGCCGGGGGCGAACCTACAAAACGTTCAGCTCTTCCCCACTCCAAAATTATGATCCATCAGCCTTGGGTTGGCGGACTCTCGGGTCAAACTACCGATATCGAAATTCACGCTAAAGAGATGATTAAAACGCGCGATACAATCTACCAGATATTATCCGACCATACAGGCAAATCTAAAGATCAGATTACTAAAGATTGCGACCGCGATTATTTTATGACTTCAGAAGAAGCTAAAGGTTATAAACTAATCGATAATGTTTTAGAGAAAAGATTAGCACTCGGTAATAAACAAAAACCGAAAGATGATAAATAATCCCAAATTTATCATTTAACAAGTTGAGTTACGATTACGTTATTGATAAATTTCCCTAATGAACAATCTGGGATAATAATTTTGAAAAAAAAAAGGAGCCCAAAAGGTTCCTTTTTTTTATTTAAAGATAGAATAAAATCTATAATTTATTCGTCCTCGAAAAGAATTTCAGTAAAGGCATCCAATTCTTTATCAAAATTTTCAGCAATGTTAGTACCATCCTGCTTAAGCGCTAATAAATTTTGTTCCGAAGCGTCATCCATTTCGGAGTTGGCATAAATTAATTCGGAGTTTATACGCATATATTGTTCGGGTCTGTCAATCGTATCAAAAATTTGTTTCAACTGGTAGTCAACCGTTTCCGATACGCCGGACATCATTATGTCTATCAAAGGTTTAAGCCAGGAGACTGCTCCCCAATCTTTGGCATCATCATAATTATATTCTTTTCTTATATACCCGGTGCCGAGAGATAGTATGATCATATCTTTTGCTGTGGGACGATTTTCAAATTTATTGCGAACTTCGGCATATGCGCAAAGTGCAGGATTATTGGCGAACATTCCTCCGTCTACTAAGGGATAGAGTACATCCGTCATTGATTTTATATGAGCCACCTCAAAAAAGGTTGGTGCTGCCGATGTTGCCCTAGCTACATCTTTTAAGTAAAAATCATGCATCAAACTTTTTACAGCATCGTGCTGAGTAAAAAATTTGGTTCTCCTTCTTTTAATATCATAAGAAGTAATTAAGCAAGGTTTAATAAGATCACTCAATTTCAATTCTTTGAGATATTCCTCTAAAGATTTTTCCAAAGCATTTGCACTATATTTTTCTTCGAGTAATCCGCCCGCGGAACTAAGTTTCTGCCAAACTGAAACATCGAATATTTTTGATCCTTTCTGTAAATAAAGTCCCACAGCATCTTCGGCAGTAAACCTCGCTTTACCCTTGGTTTGCGAATCGGGGCATAACAAAATACCGGCAAGAATTCCGCCGGTACTAGTTCCGGCAATTAAATCAAAGTAATCGGAGATACGTGCGTCAGAGTTGCCCGATTTATTGCGAAGTTTGTTTTCTAATGACACTAATACTTGTCCCGGTATAATTCCTCTAATTCCCCCTCCGTCAATTGATAGAATTCTTATGCGCTTCTTCATATCCTCCTCCTTTTTCTACAAATATAATACGCTGAATCCTCTTTTGAAAGAGCCAAGTAAAAAAAAGGCTCACAAAAAATGTGAGCCTTTGATCGAAAAGAAAATTATCTATCAGCCTTCATGTTTAGTCTTAAACCCTTTTTTCATCCACCCTTTCGCAAGTAATAATCCTACCGGACTTACCATTGCAATCATCGCATAAAACAGCCACATAGTTTCTGAGTTTAATTGCGATACCGGAGTGTCGTCCGGGACATAATTCATTAAGAACCAACCGGAATAAAGACTTGTAATCACTTTTGTAAGGAACCAGGGAAACTGACCGATACCCATATAAATTCCGGTCATCCCTTTCGGTGCTATTTCAGCAACCCACTGTAAAAATCTCGGCTGCCACATTGCTTCACCAATTGTCATCAGTATGAGATAAGCAATAAGTGTGTTGAAATTTGGTCCCAGCACTAATATAAATGCGGGTGCCGCCATCACAAAGGTTCCGAGTATCATCATATTGTAAGTGTCTTTTTTGGAAGTGAGCGCGGTAACCATTGGCGTAAGTATGAAAATCAATATTGGATTGAGATTAACAAAAAATTCGAAATTTTCACTCACGAACCCATCGAATGCTCTGCTGGTGTACTGTGGAAGAGTGAGCCAATTGTGGGCAAAAAGAGTCTGAACAAAAATTAAGATGAAAACAAAATAAAAGAATCTCAAATCTGTTATGAATAGAATGAATCCGCATAAGATCATTATTCCGATAAGATAAAACCAGTTAAACCCAAACATGTTACTTAGAATAATACTTTGATCGGACAAACTGCTAACTTGAGATGTAAAAATAAATTCTTTAGCTATCACAACTAAAATTGTGACCGATAAAATAGTTGCCGCAACATAAGAAGCTTTTTTATTATTTTTGACTCTGTCAATAAATGCTTTGATCACCAGTTTAAAACCGCCTTCACCTTCTTCCTCAGATTCTTCTTCGCTGGCGCCGCTGGCTTTTTTCATATCTGAAGTAGCATCTTTCATTGCTTTTTTTGTAATGATAAAATAAACTGCTGCAATACCGGCAACTGTGAGTACTACATAAACCCAGTAAACTCCTGTGATACCAAAAGATTTTCTTACCGGCGGTGAAATAATTCCGGGCAGATATCCGCCAAGATTCATCAGCGCGTAAAGCATCGCATAACCCATCGCGGCGGTTTTCTCATTGGTAAGCTGTTTAACCCCAGCATAGCATGCAGGTTGGTAAATTCCATAACCCAAAACTATTCCTAAAATACCAAGCATAGAAAATATATGAGCCGAGTTCCAAAGCCCGCTATCACCAATTGCAGGCGATATGGTTATCAGAATTCTTCCGGCTAACATTAGTACTAGTGAAATCAATAATGCTTTTCTGAGCCCGATCCAGTCAACGGTTGCACCAAGGAAAAGCATTGCGATTGTTATACCGCCGGTGAGTATTCCGAGCATGTTGCCAGCTCTAATATCATCAAGACCCACATAATCGTTGAAAAATATTTCGAGCAGACCAAGTACGCCAAAATATGTAAGCCCTTCA
>JAENZU010000217.1 GCA_016841125.1 Melioribacter sp.
CATTATTTGATACTAGAGAAAACACGATTTGAAGAAAAGCTGAAAATCAATATTGATATTAACCCGTCTACTGAGGATATCAATGTTCCTGCGCTGATCCTTCACCCCCTTGTTGAGAATGCAGTTAAATACGGGATGCTTTCCGGAAATTCCGGAATGGAGCTTTGGTTAAAATCTGATTTGGTTGACGAGACTTTAATAATGGAAGTGAAAAATACCGGTCGTTGGGAAGAATCAAATAAAGCGATGGGAAATAATGAATCAACGAAAACAGGTTTGAATAATGTTAAAGAAAGATTAAAAAATTCGTTCGGCAGGAATGGAAGAATGCAAATAGATAAATCAGATTCTTTTGTAAGTGTGAAAATTATTATAGAAAATATAACAGCCGAAAGAAACCAAAAATGAAAAAAATGAATGCAGTATTAATTGATGATGAGAGACTTGCCCGCGATGAACTTCATGAACTTTTAACCGAATTTGAACAGATAGAAATTATAGGTGAAGCCGATAATATCAGTTCGGCTAAATCCCTAATAGGGAAGTTAAATCCTGACGTAGTTTTTTTAGACATCCAAATGCCGGGCGGCAGCGGTTTTGATTTGATAAACCAGCTCGATTTTTCCGGACACATAATTTTTGTTACCGCATTCGATGAATTTGCTCTTAGGGCATTCGATGTAAATGCATTGGATTATTTGATAAAGCCTATTTACCCTGCTCGTCTTAAAACCGCAATCGAAAAACTAACAGCACGGAAAAACCCGGATAATGAAAATCTATCTCCCCTCTCCCCCGATGATTATATGTTTCTTTCAATAAACAATCATAAACAGTTTGTAAAAGTCTCTTCACTTATAAGCATAATTGCCGCAAAAGATTATACTGAAGTTATTACAACAAATAATGTCACCGGATTGGTAAACAAATCGATGAATGAATGGGAACAGCGGCTGCCGGAAAATTTATTCGTTCGTATTCATCGATCAACAATTGTTAACCTCACATTTGTTGAAAAAATAGAAGAATGGTTTAGCGGATCGCTGCGGGTTCACCTAAAAGGAATTGAAGAACCTTTTGTTATGAGCCGAAGCTACTACTACAAAATAAAAGAAAAGATGAATTGAAGGTTGAAACTTATTCTGTTGAACTTTCAACCAAAATTAGATATTCAATCCCTACCCCACCCCATCCCTCCCCTTACCAAGGGGAGGGAAAGAGGGAGGGGTTATCTGTTTCCCTTGTTATTTACGACATCCTCGGCAACGAAATCGAAACACTTTTAAATGAAACAAAAGATTTTACGGAAGTGAAAAAGATGCTGCTGATCAGATAATTTTTATTTTATCGGAAATTCTTATATTTAGTTCATCATTTTCATTCGAAATTATTTCAAGTTTTTTTAGAATACTATTACAGTTTCTGCCGCGCTTATTCAAAATATAATATAAATCAAAAATACTTTTGGAAGTCTTCTGAACTATTAATTTTAGTGGAGGATTTAACCATGAGAATATTTATTATTATTGCGGCATGTTTAGAAGTAATTTACTGTCAAGCACCCGATACAGCATGGACAAAAGCATATGACGGCGGGGGTTCCGAAGAATGCAGATGGATTGAAGAGACATCCGATAAGGGTTTTATTATGGCAGGTGTTTCTCAAATTAGCGGCGACACTTGGATGGATATTCTGCTTATTAGAACCGATCAGAACGGGAATACACTTTGGAAGCACAGATACGGCGATGAAATCATTAATCAAGACGCATATTGTGTAAAGGAAGATTATGACGGCGGATTCGTTATTGCCGGAATAAAGCATCTTACAGCCCTTCTTAGAAATGCATGGGTCATTAAAACAGACAGCAACGGCGATACTGTTTGGACAAAAAAATACGGCGGCTCATTAAATACTGAAGCGCTGCACGTGAGCTGCACTGTAGACAGCGGTTATATAATTACCGGCAGGAAATTTGATCCAGGGCAATTTTCAAATGCATATCTGCTTAAACTAAATAAAAACGGCGAAACGGAATGGGTCAGGACTTTTGGAGGCTCCGGTTATGAGGAAGGTTATTCCGTTCAGCAGACAGCCGACAGCGGTTTTGTCTTAGCCGGATCCAAAGATATGGGGGGCAGTCTCTACGATTTCTACTTGATCAAAACCGACACAGGCGGAAGCCTTATTTGGTCTAACACATACGGGGGTAATAATTATGATCATTGCACATCTGTTAAGCAAACTAGTGATAATGGATATATCCTTTTCGGCGAATCCGATTCGTTTATTCCGAATAGCAGTTTAGCTGTGAAAACTAATTCTACTGGCGACACACTTTGGACTCGAATTTACAAGCGCTCAAATGGAGATTACGGCTGGTCAGTTGATGTGACTGACGACGGGGGATTTATTTTCGGCGGATACACAAATAATCCCGGTTACTATGATGATTATTGGTTTGTAAAAACAGATTCAAATGGGGATACGCTTTGGATGAAATCTATTAAGCGCGGTAATGATCAACGAGGATACTGCATTATTCAGACTTCAGACGGTGGCTACGCGTTAGCCGGAACTTCCACGGAGGCTAGTCCTACATTTTTTGATTTTTTTATAGTTAAGCTAAATGGAAACGTATCTAACATATATTCCGATTTTGTAAATTTAAATAAATATACTTTAAACCAGAATTACCCGAACCCGTTTAATCCTTCAACCAAAATCAGATATTCAATCCCTACCCCACCCCATCCAACCCCTTACCAAGGGGAGGGAAAGAGGGAGGGGTTATCTGTTTCCCTTGTTATTTACGACATCCTCGGCAACGAAATCGAAACACTTTTAAATGAGGTGAAATCTCCCGGCACTTATGAAGTTACCTGGCATGCAAGTGACTTGGCAAGCGGAGTATATATTTACAAACTCGAAACAAAAGATTTTACGGAAGTGAAAAAGATGCTGCTGATCAGATAATAAGGTAGAACTAAGAATAATTTTAAAATCTAAATTTGAACCAGATTTGCAATTAGATAATTGAGTAACTTTCTAATGTAATTCTTTGCGTTATTCGCGCGAGTAACTGCGACCTCTGCGAGAAAAACTTTCACGCAAAGTCCGCCAACAAATAACTGTTACTCTGTTTTTATTATGGGGATTACAATGAAATCAGCAAAAATGTATATGCAAATTTTTGCTAGCTATTCTTACGAAAAACCAAATTAAAAAAAATGAAATTATTTCAATTTACTTTACAATACTTTCGAATCAATAGAAACTTCTACTCTAATTATTTTACCTTCACGATTAAAGATTGAATTACTCAACACTTCATCAAATTCTAAATTATTCAGTACTACAGATTCACCGTTTTCTTTATGTACAATTATTTTGTTCGTTCCTGCAAGTTGATATATGAACGGAACCTGGCAGTAAGTAAATGCAATTGAATTTTTTTCGCAATTAATTTTCTTTTCTGTTCCCGATAAATCGTAATAGGTAAAAGTTTCCTCTTTTAATGTAAACTCTTTTTCCTCAAGTAATGAAGGATTAATAATAATCTTTCCTCCTTTAATATGTATCCCAAGTTCTCTGGTTCTGGAGATAATATCTTCCTTCACCTGACCAGTCATTCCTGGTTGCTGAACTCCCGCAAATGATGGTGTGTGAGAATAGGGGTCTGTCGGTATTGCCCCATATTTATCGGGTGATTTTTCTACTCCAATTCCATCTTTTATATCGTAATAAATTTTTCTTAATTTATCTTTTTTCTCATTTTCAGATCTACTAAAATCAGCTTTAAAATAGACTTCATTTACTGCAAGTAAAAGTTTTGAAACCATATGCCAATAGATAGAACCCAAACCTTCATACTTATAAAATGTTGTTGCTCTGCCTGTAAATTGTTTGTGATTAAAAATCTTTTCATAAATATCTAAAATGATTTCTGATTCCGCTTCTCCATATTTTCCATATTTCGGATCGGATAGCAAGCCTTCCAATTTACTTTTAAGAACTTCAGAATTGATTATGTTGCTTTGAAAATGGAAGCCTCCTTTCACATCCTTATAAATAATATCTGTTTTTGAATCCTCAACCATCAACTGAAGCAATTTTGAACTTTCAATCAATTCCGCGGTAATATTATTTTTATCAATAAACAAGGGAAGTTCTTTGTCGGGATAAAGGATATAACTATTTTGGTCGCTTCTGTAAAGTCTGCTCTGTTTTAATGATTTTAATAATTCAACAGATTGATCCGCGGATAAATATCCCGAACTAAGAATAGCAACTTGTCCCTCCAGCATTTCGTACAAGTTTGTAACTTTCATTTCATTATCGGATAGATGCAAGATATTGTATGAATGATAGAGCCCATCCTGTCTTTCATTTTTTTTAATAGTCTCATCGATTATGGGCAGACACAAATCAATAAATTCCACCACTCGCTTATTCGAAATCTCTTTCTGTGTATCTGAAAATCCATTTTGATAAATATTCTTTCGGTATTCGGATGCCGCTCTTCCTAATTTATCTGCAACTTCTTTTCTATTGGTATCTGAAATATTACCAAATAAATTTTGCTGATTTTCATTTAGCGTTGAGTAAATCCCCTCAAATAAAAGTACTACTTCCTCGGAGATTTTAAATTTTGATTTACCCGATTCATTCAAGAAATTTTTGAGGAAAAATAAATATCGCCTAATATAGTAAAGGGTAACCATCGAAATTCCATAACCTACCAATGCATTATTTGCATCATTCCATTCGGGTCTCTGAGTGTTCATCCAAATGCCGCCGCCGGGAATAAAATTGGAAAGTTTTATTAATAGTGTTAATAATAATTTTTCTATCAAGTTTACTTGAATTAAAGTATTGTCGGCACTTTTCAAAAATTTTGAATCGGAGCCAAATTTCTCTTCCTCTAATCTTAGCCTCTTATTAAGTTGAAAGTCAAACACAATAGTGTCGCGCGGATTCACTAAAATATCGTCATATTCTTTTATTCGGTAAGGTACATTTGCATAAGAAAAAATCTTTTCATCTAACAATTGGTATAGAGCAGATGGATTAAACTCTTTTGATAATTCAAGAAGTTTCAACAAATAAATAATTTGATGATCTCCCCAATAACCGATATTTGCCCAAGGATTTTCCGGCTCCTGTTCTTCCCAATCAAAACCGTCTCTAAATATTCTGTATGGATTATACCCATCAGCCGTGGAGTTATTAAGAAATTTTGAAATCATTGATTCTAAATATTTCGGATATGAGAGAGCGAGGGCTTCCCAATTTTGAAATATATCACGCCAGTTGCCTTGATAGTTAAGTGTCTTCTTATCATTCTTATCTTTGATGTCTATGGAGAAATTGTTCCACGGTCTGCTTGGGTCACCATGCCTTCGGCTGAATGTGAGGGGCATATATTCTAGCGCTAATCTATTGAAATGAGGATCACCCAAACTGCGCACTCTTTTTAGCAGCTCCGAATGCAGAATTTCATTTTCAAGATTTTCCAGAAATTCTGAATGTGCCTTAATGACATATGGATTCGCTTTTCTAATGAAGGAAATAAAATCAGTTTTTTCCACAACGTAAAAGTCGTTAAAAATTCCGCCTCTCATAATATTGAATAGTACATTCGCAAAATGCCTTGCGGCAAAAATCATCCTACCGTTTAATTGAAGTCCATCAGCTTGTGCAACAATCTTCCTAAGCTGCAGCCTGCTTTTTTGAATATCATCAGCCACATCAGACAATAAATTTTTATCCTTTGAATACTCAATCAATTTTATCAAGTCGCCGGCATTTTGATTTACTTCAGCAACGATGTACCAGTTTTTTGAGATTCCCGGTTGGAGTTCAAAACTTGTATTAATAAAATAAGCTCCTCGAATTCCCTTACTATTTATTTCCTGTTCTATGGAATAATTTTCCCTGAATCTGTTAAGCTGTTTTGAACTCAGCAGAAATTTATCAACTTCAATTCCCACGCTGAATACAGTAGTGCAAATGAGTGATTCACTCGGTATGGCTCTATCGGAGGGAATCGAACTAAGGGAAAAAACACCCAGCCCGCTATTTTCTATTAACTCATTTTTTTTGTAACCGTCAACGAGAGTACTGAATCCTGCTTGAAGTTGTTGGAATATGCCGGATGGGAGTACATTTTGAATACCATCGATTAATTCAATTTTGCGATCATGATCCGCAGTGTTTATAAATTCCGA